>JBOFIL010000386.1:0-7844 GCA_051650165.1 Allobosea sp. | reverse complement strand
TCACGGCTGTCCAGAGCATTGTCTCGCGCAATGCCGACCCGCTGGAAGCGCTCGTCGTCTCGGTGACGGCCATCAAGGCCGGCGAAACCTTCAATGTCATTCCGCAACATGCCGAGATCAAAGGCACGGTGCGCACCCTCTCGCCTGCCATGCGCGAGCTGGCGGAAACCCGTTTCCGCGCCATCGTCGCTGGCGTCGCGGCCACATTCGGCGTGAGCCATGACATTGATTATGAGCGCGGCTATCCGGTGACATTCAACCATGACGGGCCGACCGATTTTGTCGGCGGTGTCGCGCACGCGCTCTCAGGCGGCAAGCTCGACACGGGCATTGCGCCCTCCATGGGCGCGGAGGATTTCTCCTACATGCTGGAGGAGCGCCCCGGAGCCTATATCTTCATGGGCAATGGCGACACGGCTGGGCTGCACCATCCGGCCTATGATTTCAACGATGAGGCGCTGCCGGTCGGCATCAATTACTGGGCCAGCCTGGTCGAGACCGCGATGCCGGCGCGCTGAGTGCAGCGCAAAGCGAATACTGCATTGCAAAAAAATTGAGCAATTTGACAAGCGTGGCATGTGAATGCCGTATTTTTAGCCAATTCTGTGCGGCCAATCACCTCACATCGCGCCGAATGCCAGTATTGAGGCAAAATTCTGAGTGAATTCCATTGAGTCAACGGAGATGACCTGCTGGCACGGGTCTTGAATTGCCATCGGCAACGCAAGCGTAGGCCCCAACTGAGTGATCAGTGCAGGCCAGCCGCTCGCCCCTCAATCATCGGGCTACCGCCCGGATTATGGAGCCGAACGTATGACAGCCGTTGCAAGGAAAATCGATAGCAGCAATGTGGTTGCTCTCGCCGCGCCTGCAAAGTCTGAGGCTGCGGCAGAAATCGTCTCCCTGCCTGCCGCACGCAAGCCTTTCAAGGCGCGCCTGAAGCCGGCCATGATCAGCCTGGCAACCAATGTGCTGCCGCCGCTGTTTACGGTCTGCGTGCTGCTGATGATCTGGCAGATTGCCGCGTCAGGGCCAAAATCTGCCCTGCCTTCCCCCACACGCATCTGGGCGGATGCGAAGGATCTGATTGTTGATCCATTCTTCTGGGCGGGCTCGCAGGACATCGGCCTTGGCTGGCGTGTGCTGACCTCACTGGAGCGGGTCGCCATCGGCTTCGGGCTGGCTGCGATTGTCGGCGTGCTCGTCGGCTCCATCATTGGCCAGTCAGTCTGGGCCATGCGCGGGCTGGACCCGGTGTTCCAGGTGCTGCGCACTGTGCCGCCACTGGCCTGGCTGCCGATTTCGCTCGCTGCCTTCCGCGATGCCAACCCCTCGGCGATCTTCGTGATCTTCATCACCTCGATCTGGCCGATCCTGATCAACACCGCTGTCGGCATCCGCAATATTCCGATGGACTATCGCAATGTCGCGAAGGTGTTGCGGCTCAACCCAGTGGAGTTCTTCTTCAAGGTGATGGTGCCTTCCGCCGCGCCCTATATCTTCACGGGCCTCCGCATCGGCATCGGCCTCGCCTGGCTCGCCATTGTGGCGGCAGAAATGCTCACCGGCGGCGTCGGCATCGGCTTCTTCATCTGGGATGCGTGGAACTCCTCCAAGCTCTCCGACATCGTGGTGGCGCTATTCTACATCGGCGTGGTCGGCTTCATTCTCGACCGGATCGTCGCCGCCATCGGCAACATCGTCACACGTGGCACCGCTGCCAGCTGAACCGGCAGAACCTGCCTGCCGACCTGACAAGGATCATCACCATGAACAAGCCAGCAGCCCCCAGGCCCTATCTGAAGCTCGACCACATCGACAAAAGCTTCTCGCGTGGCAACGCGACCACCGAGGTGCTGAAAGACATCAGCCTGACGATCAACAAGGGCGAGTATGTCGCCATCATCGGCCATTCCGGCTGTGGCAAGTCCACGCTCCTAAACATCATCGCGGGGCTGACACCCGTGACTGCCGGGGCTGTGCTGCTGGAAGATCGCGAGGTGAACTCGCCGGGGCCGGAGCGCGCCGTGGTGTTCCAGAACCACTCGCTGCTGCCTTGGCTCACCGTGTATGACAATGTTGCGCTGGCCGTGAACAAGGTGTTCTCCGGCAAGAAGAGCAAGGCCGAACGGCATGACTGGATCATGCACAATCTCGGCCTCGTGCAGATGACGCATGCAACCGACAAGCGCCCGGCAGAAATCTCCGGCGGCATGAAGCAGCGCGTCGGTATTGCGCGCGGGCTGTCGATGGAGCCGAAAATCCTGCTTCTCGACGAGCCTTTCGGCGCGCTCGACGCACTGACCCGCGCCCATCTTCAGGATTCGGTGATGGATATTCACGCACGGCTTGGCAACACCATGATCATGATCACCCATGATGTGGATGAGGCGGTGCTGCTCTCGGACCGCATCGTCATGATGACCAACGGGCCATCTGCCAAGATCGGCGAGGTGCTAACCGTGCCGCTGGAGCGCCCGCGCAAGCGGCTGGAGCTTGCGGCAGACCCAACCTATCTCAAATGCCGCGAGGCTGTGCTGCGCTTCCTCTATGAGCGCCACCGCTATGTCGAGGCGGCCTGAGCCTTGATCATATGAGTGCTGATTTCTCCCCGGACCAGAAGCGTTATCTCGAAGGTTTCATGGCTGGCGCGCAGGCGCTGAAAGGCCTTGGCCGCGTCGTGCCCGCAGCGCAACCCGCCGGGCATGAAGGGCCAGACAAGCCACATCTTGAGGCGCAGGACCGCACGACGCAGGCCGGCAAGAAACTGGTGGACCAGGAAAAGTGGAAGCGCGAGGAGCATCCGTTCGATGCCTATGCGCGCTTCAAGACGCAGGCGAGCGAGGGCACTTACCCCAAGCCCGACGATAACTTCCGCTGGCGCTACCACGGGCTGTTTTATGTGGCTCCGGCGCAGAACAGCTACATGTGCCGCCTGCGCATTCCCAATGGCATTCTCACCCATTGGCAATTCGCGGCCATCGCCGACATTGCCGATGAACATGCCGGGCCATATGCCCATGTGACGACGCGGGCGAACCTGCAACTGCGCGAAATCACTGCCGAGAATGCGCCGGATGTGATCGAGAAAATCGCTGATATAGGCCTCACCTCGAAGGGCTCAGGCGCGGACAACATCCGCAATGTCACGGGCGGCGCGAGCGCCGGCATTGACCCCCAAGAGTTGCTCGACACGCGCCCCCATGCCCGCGCCTGGCACCGGCATATTCTAGAGGACCGCACGCTGTATGGCCTGCCGCGCAAGTTCAATGTCGCATTCGATGGTGGCGGGCTGATCCCTACCCTCGAAGACACCAACGACATCGGCTTTCAGGCCATTGAGGTTGTTGAAGGCGGCTTGTTTGAAGGCCAACCTATCGCCCCCGGCATCTGGTACCGCCTCGCGCTCGGCGGCATCACCGGCCACAAGGACTTGGCGCGCGATACGGGCGTCATCCTGCGGCCCGAGGAAGCTGTGGCGGCATCGGACGCGATTGTGCGCGTGTTCATCGATGAGGGCGACCGCACCAACCGCGCCAAGGCACGGCTGAAATATGTGCTCGATGACTGGGGCTTCGAGAAATTTCTCGCCGCAGTCGAAGCCAAGCTTGGCCGCAAGCTGGTGCGGCTTGACGCTACGCTGGCCAAGCCACGCCCCGCGACAGACCGCGCCGCCCATATCGGTGTGCACAAACAGAAGCAGGCTGGGCTGAACTGGATCGGCCTCGCGCTGCCTGTTGGCAAGATGACCAGCGACCAGATGCGGGCCATCGCCAAGCTCGCCGCTGATCTCGGCGATGGTGATATACGCCTCACCGTCTGGCAAAATCTGCTGATCTCCGGCGTGAAGGATGGCGATGTTGCCATGGCGCTCGCGGCCATCGCCGCTTGCGGTCTCTCGGCGGAAGCGACCAGCATCCGCGCCGGGCTCGTGGCCTGCACAGGCGCGACGGGGTGCAAATTCGCCGCCGCTCACACCAAGGAAGACGCGCTCGCCATCGCGGACCATGTTGATGCGCGGCTCAAGATGGATGTGCCGGTCAACATCCATCTCACCGGCTGCCATCATTCCTGCGCGCAGCACTATATCGGCGATATTGGCCTGATCGGCGCGAAGGTGCCGGTGAATGATGATGGCGATACCGTCCATGGCTACAACATCCTTGTCGGCGGCGGCTTTGGGACAGAGGGCGATATGGCACGCGAGTTGCTGCCACTCGTCAAAGCAGAAGATGCGCCGGCACAAGTCGAGGCCATCCTCAACGCCTATCTCACCCATCGCACCGGAGCGGATGAAAGCTTCCATGCCTTCACGACCCGCCTTGATGTCGAGGCGCTGAAGGCGCTGGTGGCGGAGGCGCACGCATGACCATGCAAGCTGTTCCCACACCCGCCATCACCCTGCCGGAAACTGCGCCATTCTCGCCAGAGCAGCGCGCCTGGCTCTCGGGCTTTCTGGGTGCTGTCATCGCCTCCGAGCCCGCACAAGGCGTGACTGCGCTTTCGGTGAGCGAGGCGGCAGCGCTGGGTGCCGGGGCTGCTCTCGCCAGCAATGATGATGCGCCCTGGCATGACCCTTCGATGCCGTTGGCGGACCGCATGGCGCTCGCTGCCGCCAAGCCGCTCGCGCCCAAGCTCATGGCGGCCATGGCGCAGCAGGATTGCGGCCAGTGCGGTTATAATTGCGCCGATTATGCCAATGCGATCTTCCTCAAGACCGAGGAGCGTCTGAACCTGTGCGCGCCCGGCGGCAAAGAGACCGCGCGCAAGGTCAAGGAACTGGCTGAGGAGTTTGGGAGAGAGGCAACCGCATCTGCCGCCAAGGCAGAACCAAAGTCGGCAATGGTTGCGCCCTCTGGTCCAAAGGGCATGAGCCGCGAGAACCCAGCGCAGGCGATTTTTCTTTCGCGCGAAAAACTCAATGGCGAGGGCTCCGAGAAGGAGACCTGGCATATTGATTTCGACATCACACCGGATGGGCTCGATTATGTGGTGGGCGACTCATTCGGCGTGTTTGCGCAGAATGATCTTGGCCTTGTCGACCAGATCATCGCCATGCTCGGCGCATCGCATTCCATGGAGCTGACTGCGCGCGATGGCTCCACGAAGAGTTTGCGCCGCATTCTGACGGAGGATGTGGCGCTCAGCCCCGCGCCCGATGCATTGTTCGAGCTAATCACCTTCGTCACCGGCGGCGACACGCGCGCCAAGGCCCGCGCGCTGGCGCAAGGCGGCGACCCGGACGGAGACGCCGCTACGCTCGATGTGCTCGCGACCTTGATGAAGTTCCCGCAGGCAAGGCTGCACGCCGAGGCTTTCATCGAGGCGCTGGAGCCGTTGCAGCCAAGGCTTTATTCGATCTCATCCTCGAACATCGCGACGCCGGGAAAGCTTTCGCTCACGGTCGATACGGTGCGTTACGTCATTGGGAAGCGCAAACGCCTTGGCGTTGCCTCGACCTTTCTGGGCGGACGCATCGAACCAGGACAGAGATTGCCGGTCTATATCCAGAAAGCCCATGGCTTTGCATTGCCGGCAAATCCGGCCGCGCCCATCATCATGGTGGGCCCTGGCACAGGCATCGCGCCCTTCCGCGCTTTTCTCAAAGACCGCGAGGCAACTGGCGCACCGGGCAAGAACTGGCTGTTCTTCGGCCATCAGAGGCAGGCAGCGGATTTCTTCTACAAGCAAGAACTTCACGCACTGAAAGAGAAGGGCGTGCTCACGCGCCTTTCGCTGGCATGGTCGCGCGATGGGCAGAAAACCTATGTGCAGGACCGCATGCGCGAGGTTGGCCCGGAGCTGTGGAGCTGGCTGGCGGAAGGCGCGCATTTCTACATCTGCGGCGACGCCAAGCGCATGGCCAAGGATGTCGAGGCGGCTCTGGTCGATATTGTCGCAACCCATGGCGCACGCTCTATCGATGAGGCGATCGTGTTCGTGCAGGGGCTGAAAAAATCCGGCCGCTATCAGGCCGATGTCTATTGAGGCGGCCATGAAAGTACCCGCTCTCAGCCTCACCGAAGCTCCCCGCAAACCAATCGAGACCCGCCCGGGCCGCATGGAGAAGCTGGCGCGCCTGCCGGTATTCTATGCGCTGGAGGGCAAGCGTGTGCTGTTGGCTGGTGGCTCGGCAGCGGCGGCGTGGAAAGCGGAGTTGCTGGCGGCCACTGGCGCACATCTCATCATCTGCACTGAGGAGATCGAGCCCGAGATGCAGGGCGTGATCAATGATCCGCCCGCCGGCACCATCACCCTGCATCATCGCCGCTGGCAAGTTTCCGATATGGCAGGTCTCGCCATGGCGATCGGCGCGATCGAGGACGACGCGGAAGGGCAGGCATTTGCCGCAGCCGCGCGCGAGGCAGGTGTGCCGGTCAATGTCGTGGACCGCCCGCCTCTGTGCGATTTCGCCTTTGGTGGCATCGTGAACCGCTCGCCGCTCGTGATCGGCATCTCCACCGATGGCGCTGCGCCCGTCTTCGGGCAAGCCGTGCGCGCCAAGATCGAGGCGATGCTACCCAAGGGCCTGACGGGTTGGGCGCTCGCCGCAAAAGCATGGCGCCCTGCCGTGCAAAAGCTGGGCTTGTCGCTGCAACAGCGCATCCGCTTCTGGCGGCGGTTCACTGATCTGGCGATGGCCGAGCCTTCGCGCGCGCCCTGCCCTGTCGAGCGCGAGGCGCTTCTGGTGCTTTCGGAGAACGAAGCCGCGATGCCTGAGACCGGCTCGGTTGTGCTGGTGGGCGCAGGGCCGGGTGACCCGGAGCTTCTCACGCTCAAGGCCGTGCGCGTGCTGCAATCGGCCGATGTGATCCTCTATGATGATCTTATTTCGCGTGAGGTTCTGGAGTTTGCCCGCCGCGAGGCCAAGACCATGCTGGTCGGCAAGACCGGGCATGGCCCCTCCTGCAAACAGGATGAGATCAACCGGCTGATGGTCTCGCTCGCAGCGCAAGGCAAGCGCGTTGTGCGGCTCAAATCCGGTGATCCAATGATTTTCGGACGCGCCGGAGAGGAAATCGCGGCGTGTATGGCAGCGGGAATTGGCGTCGAGATCGTGCCCGGCATCTCGACGCCGCAAGGCGCGGCGGCGGCGCTGGCACTCTCGCTCACCCACCGCGACCATGCACGGCGTCTGCAATATGTGACTGCCCATGGGCGCAATGGCGCGCTGCCAGAGAAACTGGATTTCGCGGCACTGGCTGACCCGGACGCGACCACGGTTGTTTACATGCCGCGCAAGACCTGGAGTGCCTTTGCCGGCAAGGCGATGGCCGCAGGGCTTTCCCCGCAAACACCGGCGCTCGCCATCCTCAACGCCACGCGGCCAGATCAGCGCGTGGTGCATGGCACCGTCGAGACGCTCAGCGCGGCGCTGGCAGATTTGCCGGCGAAGGGTCCGTGCCTGGTGATGTACGGGCTGGCGCTGAATGCGGCGGGGGCGATGGTGGATGACGCCGCAAAAGAAACGAGGCTATCGCGGGTGGCGTGAGGCCTAGCTGGCCATCCCGCCTTCCCGTCCGATGACCTTGTGGCTCATCAGCGGAATCTGCGCGCGGCATTTTTCGAGGAAGCTCTTGTCCAGCCGCGCGGCTGCAACGCCAACACCATCCGATGTCTTGGCGATGACATGGCCCCATGGATCAGCGATCAACGAGTGGCCGTAGGTGTGGCGCGTCTCGCCCTTGGCGCCGACAAAGCTGCCATGCTGGCCGGGCGCAGCAATATAGCACTGCGTCTCGATGGCGCGGGCGCGGATCAGCACCTCCCAATGATCCTTGCCGGTTTGCAACGTGAAGGAGGAGGGCAGCGCGATCAGCTGCGCACCCTGGCTGCGAAGCACC
>JBOFIL010000385.1:0-7025 GCA_051650165.1 Allobosea sp. | reverse complement strand
GCTGTCGGGGTCGATGCCAGCCATGCCATGTTGCAGGTGGCGCGCGCCAATCTCGACAAGGTGAAATCGGCCGCGGGGCGCATCGAGCTGAGGCAGGGCGATATTTACGCACTGCCGTTTGAGCGCGGCAGCTTCGATGTTATCTTGATCCATCAAGTGCTGCATTATCTCGATGATCCTGCCCGCGCGTTGCGCGAAGCGGCGGCGGCGCTCAGCCCCGGCGGGCGGCTGATCGTGGTGGATTTTGCCTCGCATGCGCTGGAATTCCTGCGCGAAGAACATGCCCATCGCCGGCTCGGTTTCTCGCGCGAGCAGATTGAAGGCTGGTTCACTGAAGCCGGGCTTGATTGCGATCTGGCCGAGGCCGTTACGTCAGCCGGCGATGCTGCTGCTCTCACTGTCATGCTCTGGCGCGGTTGCGACCGCCGCATCCAGGGTGATTTCCCGTTGCGTCGCCCTGAGTTGGAGGTCGCCTGATGGCCATTGCCTTTCGTCCGAGCCGTCATGGATCGCGCCGCCCGCGTGTTTCTTTCGAGTTCTTCCCGCCCAAGAATGCCGACGCCGAAGTCGCGCTTTGGGAGGCGATTGGCCGGCTTGCGCCGCTTGAGCCCAGCTTTGTCTCCGTGACGTATGGCGCAGGTGGCTCCACCCGCGAGCGCACTCACTCGACCGTCAAGCGCATCGTGGATGAGACAGCGCTGAAGCCTGCCGCGCATCTCACCTGCGTCGCTGCCTCAAAAGCCGAGGTTGATGAAGTGATCCGTGGCTATTGGGCCGCAGGCGTGCGCCATATCGTGGCGCTGCGCGGCGATCCGCAGGGCGGCTTGGGCACCGTGTATGAGCCGCACCCGGATGGCTACCACCAGACATCTGATCTCGTGGCTGGCATCAAGCGCATTGGCGATTTCGAGGTGACGGTGTCGGGCTATCCCGAGAAGCACCCTGAGGCTGCCTCGCTCGATGCCGATATTGATGCTCTCAAGATGAAGGTCGACGCCGGCGCAACGCGGGCAATCACGCAGTTTTTCTTCGATAACGACGTGTATTTCCGCTATCTCGACAAGGTGCGCGCGGCAGGCATCACCATTCCCATCCTGCCCGGCATTGTGCCCGTTCTGAATTTCAAGCAGACGGCAGGCTTTGCCATCAAGACCGGCGCTTCCGTGCCGCAATGGCTGGCGGATCGTTTCGAGGGGTTGGAAAATGACCCGGCGACGCGCAAGCTGGTGGCCGCTGCTGTCTGTGCCGAGCAGGTGCTGGATCTGATTGATCGGGGCGCGCCTGATTTGCATTTCTACCCGATGAATAAAGCCGATCTGGTCTATGCCATCTGCCATCTCATCGGCCTGCGCGCGCCGGTCGGTGAAGCTGCTCGGTCAGCGGCTGCGTGAGTCAAGTTTTCTGGAAAGAAAGTTGCCTGTGATGTCTCAGTTCAAGCTTGCCCCCGTCGATGGTGCTGAAGTTGAGCGCGCACTTCGCGAAGAGGCGCAGCGGCGCATTCTTGTCATCGATGGCGCGATGGGCACGCAGATCCAGGATCTGAAGCTCTCGGAAGAGGATTTCCGGGCAGAGCGCTTCAAGGATTGGGGGCATGATCTCAAGGGCAATAATGATCTTCTGGTGCTGACCCAGCCGGACGCGATCCGCCAGATTCACCTGAATTACTTCGAGGCTGGCTCGGATATTGTCGAGACCAACACCTTTTCCTCGACCCAGATTGCCCAGGCCGATTATGGCATGGAGGCCCTCGCCTATGAGCTGAATGTCGTCTCGGCGCAGCTCGCCCGCGAGGCAGCCGTGATCGCCATGAAGGGCGATGGCCGCCGGCGTTATGTGGCCGGCGCGATTGGCCCGACCAACCGCACGCTCTCGATCTCGCCGGATGTGAACAATCCCGGCTTCCGGGCCGTGACGTTTGATCAGGTGCGCGATTCATACGCCGAGCAGGTGCGTGGGTTGATCGATGGCGGGTCGGAGATCATCCTGATCGAGACGATCTTCGATACGCTCAACGCCAAGGCGGCGATTGTCGCCATTGAGCGCGTGTTTGCAGAGCGGGGCTTGCGCCTGCCGGTGATGATCTCCGGCACCATCACGGATCTGTCTGGCCGCACGCTGTCTGGCCAGACCACGGAAGGCTTCTGGAACGCGGTCCGCCACGCCATGCCGCTGACCATCGGGCTGAATTGCGCCTTGGGCGCGCGCGAGATGAGGGCTCACATCGCAGACCTCTCGCGCGTCTCCGAGACGCTTGTCTGCGCCTATCCCAATGCTGGCCTGCCCAATGAATTTGGCCTCTACGATGAAAGCCCGGAAGCGACGGCGACGCTGATCGCCGAATTCGCTGATGCGGGGCTCGTCAATGTGGTGGGCGGGTGTTGCGGCACAACGCCGGATCATATCCGCGCCATTGCCGGGGCTGTGGCAGGCAAGGCCCCGCGCAAGCCCGCCAGCCCCAAGCCTTGGCTGCGGCTCGCGGGCCTTGAGCCCTTCACGATCGATGAGACCATCCGCTTCGTCAATGTCGGCGAGCGCACCAACGTCACGGGCTCCGCCCGCTTCCGCAAGCTGATCCGCGAGGGTGATTATGCCACCGCGCTGGATGTGGCGCGCGACCAGGTGGTGAACGGCGCGCAGGTCATCGATGTCAACATGGATGAGGGCCTGCTCGAATCCGAGAGGGCGATGACCGAATTCCTTAACCTGATTGCCGCCGAGCCGGATATTGCCCGCGTGCCGATCATGGTGGATTCGTCGAAGTTCCCGATCATCGAGGCCGGCCTCAAGACCATCCAGGGCAAGCCCATCGTCAATTCCATCTCGATGAAGGAGGGCGAGGACGCCTTCATCGAGCAGGCGACCATCTGCCGGCAATATGGCGCGGCGGTTGTCGTGATGGCCTTCGACGAGACCGGACAGGCCGACACCTATGCGCGCAAGGTCGAAATCTGCACGCGGGCGTACAAGGTGCTTACCGAGAAGGTCGGCATTCCACCGGAAGACATTATTTTCGATCCCAACGTGTTCGCTGTCGCGACCGGCATCGAGGAACACGACAATTACGGCGTGGATTTCATCGAGGCGACGCGCACCATCCGCCAGACCCTGCCGGGCGCGCATATCTCCGGCGGCGTGTCGAACCTCTCCTTCTCGTTCCGTGGCAATGAGCCGGTACGCGAGGCGATGCACACCGTGTTTCTCTACCATGCCATTCAGGCTGGCATGGATATGGGCATCGTCAATGCCGGTCAGCTCGGCGTCTATGATGATCTCGATCCCGAGCTGAAAGAGCTGTGCGAGGATGTTGTCCTCAACCGGCGGAAAGACTCGACCGAGCGTCTGCTGGAGGCCGCGCCGCGCTTCAAGGGCGATGGCTCGCAGGCTGTCTCGACCAAAGATCTCGCGTGGCGTGATAATCCGGTGGCGAAGCGGCTTGAGCATGCGCTGGTCAACGGCATCACCGATTTCATCGAGGCCGACACGGAAGAGGCGCGCCAGGAGGCAGCCGTGCCGCTGCACGTCATCGAAGGCCCGCTCATGGCCGGCATGAATGTGGTGGGAGACCTGTTCGGCGCGGGCAAGATGTTCCTGCCACAGGTGGTGAAATCCGCCCGCGTGATGAAGCAGGCGGTGGCCTATCTCCAGCCCTATCTCGAAGAAGAAAAGCTGAGGAGCGGCCTCTCCGAGCGGCCTGCTGCCGGCAAAATCCTAATGGCGACGGTGAAGGGCGATGTGCATGACATCGGCAAGAACATCGTCGGCGTCGTGCTCCAGTGCAACAACTACGAGGTCATCGACCTTGGCGTCATGGTGCCGGCTCAGAAGATTCTCGACATCGCACGCAGCGAGAAGGTCGACATCATTGGCCTGTCTGGCCTGATCACGCCCTCGCTCGATGAGATGGTCACGGTCGCTGCCGAAATGGAGCGGCAGGATTTCAACATTCCGCTGCTCATTGGCGGGGCGACCACCAGCCGTGTGCATACGGCGGTGAAGATTCACCCGGCTTACCACAAGGGTCAGGCGGTCTATGTCACCGATGCCTCGCGCGCGGTCGGCGTGGTGTCGAGCCTGCTCTCCAACGACAACAAGGGCGCGTATATCGACACGCTCAAGGCTGAATACGCCAAGGTCGCCAATGCCCATATGCGCGCCGAGGCTGACAAGCAGCGTTTGCCGATCGAGAAAGCCCGCGCCAATGCGCTCAAGCCCGATTGGGCCGGATATGAGCCGCCAAGGCCGACCTTTACCGGTACGCGCACCTTCCGTACCTATGATGTGGCGGATCTGGTGCCCCTGATCGATTGGACACCCTTCTTCCAGACATGGGACATGAAGGGGCGCTACCCCGCCATTCTCGACGACGAGAAGCAGGGCGAGGCGGCGCGTCAGTTGTTCGATGACGCGCAGAACATGCTGAAGCGCATTGTTGAAGAGCGCTGGTTCAACCCCAAGGCGATTATCGGTTTCTGGCCGGCCAATACGGTGGGTGATGACATCCGGCTCTACACCGGCGACAGCCGCAGCGAGACGCTCGCGACATTCCATGGGCTGCGCCAGCAGCTCTCCAAGCGCGACGGGCGGCCAAACACCTGCCTGTCGGATTTCGTTGCGCCCGAAGGCCTCAAGCCGGACTGGATCGGCGGCTTCGTCGTCACGGCAGGCGCGGAAGAAGAGCGCATTGCTGACAAGTTTGCCCGCGACAATGATGATTATCGCTCGATCATGGTCAAGGCGCTGGCGGACCGCATCGCCGAAGCCTTTGCCGAGCGCATGCATCAGCGCGTGCGCACCGAATTCTGGGCCTATGCGGCGGATGAGGCGCTCTCGAATGAGGACATCATCCGCGAGGAATATCGCGGCATTCGCCCGGCTCCCGGATACCCCGCCCAGCCTGATCACACCGAAAAGGAAACGCTTTTCCGTCTGCTTGAAGCCGAGCGGCGTGTGGGTGTGAAACTCACCGAGAGCTTTGCCATGTGGCCGGGCTCATCGGTCAGCGGGCTTTATCTCGCCCATCCTGACGCGCACTACTTTGGCGTGGCCAAGGTCGAGCGCGACCAGGTGGAGGATTATGCGCTGCGCAAGGGCATGAGCATCATCGAGGTGGAGCGCTGGCTTTCTCCGATCCTCAACTATGATCCACTCTCATACGCACGCGAAGCTGCAGAGTAACTTGGCCTGATAACTCAGCCCGGCGCAGCGGCGTCGTGGCTGAGCATGGCGACCAGCTCTTTGACCATGCTCATGCGATGCTTTGGCAGCGTCGCGATTTGCCACATGGTCTTCTGCAATTCTGGTTGTGAGGCCAGAAAGTACATCTCAATGAAGCAGCCGGCACGGTATGTATCTGCAACGACATCACGAAGCATATCTACATATTCCGTTTCATCGACAAATTCTTCACAATCCGAAAATGACATATGGTTAGATTGCAACACGTGCCTAACCTCCAGCTTGTCTTGATTGCACGGGATGAACTCACGCTACTTTGATAAAACGCACGACGAATCATCATCACGCGTCCGTGAAGTCGCGGTAACCCTTAGATTTAGGGGGTTTTTTATGACCTTAGGTCAATTTCGTCGGTCAGGACCGCTCGTATGACCGCTTCTGTGCGGTTGGAGGCATTGAGCTTCTCGACAGAACTCGAAATATGGTCATTCACGGTGTGCTCGGAGATGCCCATGATAGTGGCCACCTCGCGGCTGGACTTGCCGAATGCGATCCAGCCGAGCACCTGTCGCTCCCTTGTGGAGAGGGCGGATTCCTTCACGAATGCCGTGTGCGGCTCATTCCAGATTCCGCCATTGCGCATGCGGTTGAGCTGGGCAACGACATGCTGGAGGATGATGCGCAGATACAGCATGGTTTCATTGCAGGCGGGGAAATCAACGCCGCTGATGAACAGCACGGTGCGCCCGCCCATGCTCTCCATCACCGGAACGACCAGCCCGCCCTTGATGCCAAGATCCCGGCGCATGGCAAGGATCTGCGCATGGTCCGCGCGGCCTGTGTCGTAGATCGACAGATCCCAGGCGAAGGGCTCCATCGAGCGATGTGAGCGCTCCATCACGGGGTCGCGATAGAACAGACCGGAGCTGACATAGCGCTCGTTCGTGCCTTTCGGCCAGGTGGCGAGAATGGCTGCATGCACCGAGAGCGATTTCATCTTGCGATCAACCGCAATGCTGTAGCCCTTGAAGCCAAAGGGCCTCATGTAATCCATCAACATATCGCGCAGCTCTTCCGGCGTTTCGCAGGCATCCAGGCGGCGGGTTATGCGCACAAGATCATCCGGCACGAAGAGGCGCACCGGTGTCCAGGGCATTGCCCGCATTGTACTGATCTGAGCCGTCATTTGCCGCAAACGCCCCGCGCCGCTGGCGCGTTTCTTCTTTTAATCAATCATCACTAGCGGTACCTGCCCGCATGGCGGCAAGCAGAACCTTGGTAGAAGGCGGCTGGCTTGACACCAGCATAGGTTGAATTTTAATCGATTTGTATCGATGCAAAATGGATGTGGCAATCTGTCGCTTGAGATTTCTCTTAGGGCAATCCGGCAGGCAAGCCCGCGCATATATTCAGACGGTGCCGATCCGCTTGATTTCCCATTCGAGCTCAATGCCGGAATGGGCCTTCACGCGCGCACGGACCTCGTCGCCGAGCCCCTCAATATCGGCAGCGGTGGCGTCGCCCGTGTTGATCAGGAAGTTGCAATGCATCTCGCTGACCTGTGCGCCGCCCTTGCGCAGCCCCCGGCAGCCGGCCTCATCATTGAGCTTCCAGGCGGAGAGCTTTTCGCCGGTGGGGGATGTCGGGTTCTTGAAGGTCGATCCGCCAGTCTTTTCGCGGATGGGCTGGGCGCGCTCGCGGTGCTCCTGCACGGCGGCCATGCGGGAGCGGATGATGCTCTCCTCCTCGCGAGGTGCCTCATAGAGCGCCTGCGTGAACACCAGACCTTCCGGTGGGTGTGACTTGCGATAGACGAATTTCAGATCAGCCTTGGAAAGGGTCACAATCTC
>JBOFIL010000384.1:0-8385 GCA_051650165.1 Allobosea sp. | reverse complement strand
GTTGGTGTGCCCTCTCAGCCCTTGGCCCGTGCCAGATAGGCGCGCAGCGTCGTCGCCATTTTCTCCGGCGCGGTATTGTGCGGGAACAGCGTGAGAAATCCGCCATCCGGCCCCATCAGATAGGTCAGCGTGCCGTGGTCGACATTGTGGCGGCCATGGGTGGAGGGGTGATGCTCCATCTTGACGCGGTGCACCCGCCAGGCCCTCGCGGCAGCGGCAATCTCGGCCTCCGAGCCTGTGAGGCCCACAAGGCGCGGATGAATCGCCTTCACATAATCCGCCATCACCTGCGGCGTATCGACCTCCGGGTCGACCGTAATGAACAGCGGCGCGATCGTCACGCCCTCTGGCCCCAGCATATCCAGCGCCTGCGCCATCTGCGGCAGGTCAATCGGGCACAGATCCGGGCAACGGGTGAAGCCGAAATAGATCAGCATGAAGCGCCCGCGATAATCCGCATCACTGATGCGCTTGCCGTCATGGCTCACGAGGCTGAACGGCCCGCCAAACCGCTTGGCCAGCGGATCATGGTGATGCTGGCTCATCACAATTCCCGGCAGCGCGATGAGGCTCGCGCCAAGGCCCGCGGCTGCCAGAAAACCACGGCGGTCTGGGGCGCGCATCATGGGCTTATCATAACCTCTTGATCATCATGGCTTGGGTTTGGGCACAAGGCCCTTGATGCCGAGAGGTCCATCCTCGGCGATCAGCCGATTGGCCTCTGGGTCCGCGCGGAACCACTCTTCGGCCTTGCCGTTCTTCGCTTCCCACTCGGTCTTGAAGCGATCCGCCACCACCCAATCCTTGCTGGCATCATCGCGCAGGCGCTGGACGAAATAGAGGCTCACGCCCTGGCTCTCGACCAGCAGCCCATCCATCTCGATGATCTTGCCGCAAAAGGGCGCGATGTCGCGCACGGCGCCGGCAAAATCGACATTGCCCTTGGCGACCGCTACAAGCCGCCCAGCATCAGTCAACACGCCAAGCTGACGCTGGCCCGCGCCGCAAGCAGGCGGGCAGGATTTGGTGAGCTCGCAGGCGAGGTCCACCACCTTGCCCTTGAGGATCAACTCTTTCTCACCCGGAATTCCCCAGGCTTCCGCGGCGAGCGAGGGAGCGACCGCAGAAGCCAATATCAGAGCAGCGAAGGAAAAGGCACGCATGGCATGTTTCATGGCTCAATTCCCGAATGGCTGAATGCCATGTTCGTCATGGGTCATGGTGATCACGCCCTTGTCGTCGGCGATCTGCGTCACGAAAAGATACCGCACGCCGTCGCGCTCGATCAGCTCGCCATCGACCGTGACCTCATGCGTCATGATTTTCGCGATGCGCGGATTGGAGGCGTTCACCTCATCCTCGGCGAGGCGCAGGATCATGTAGAGCTTGCCATCGGCATCGCGGATGCTCACCGGAATGCCGCCAAGCGCGCACCAGATCGCGCATTGGTGATGCGCCGTGCCGCGCGCAAACATCAGCCCGCTGATCGTGCACCATGTGTCGACAATCTCGCCTGTCACGCGCACGCGTTGCGGGGCAAGAGTCTGGTCATGAGTCTGGGCATGGGTCTGGGTCTGCGCGGGAGCAAGGCCGCCCAACATGGAAAAGGCGAGCAGCAATGTGAGAAAGCGCTTCATGGCTGCATAGCGCCCGATGTGCCGCGCCAAGGCAAGCATCTCTTTCAGACAGAAACTCACGAATCCGCTAGGCGATGCATATGGATCGCATGATTGCTGCCTTTTTCAATTCGCTGCGTGGTTTTCGCTGGGCACTCCGGCGCGAGGCGGCCGTGCGCGAAGAGATCATCGGGCTCAGTATCGCTCTGCCGATTGCCGCGCTGATTGCGCCAGACCTCGCCAGCTTCGTCATGCTGATCGGCGTTATTCTGGCTCTCATCGCCGTCGAGCTGCTCAACACGGCGATAGAGAAACTCGCCGACCACATCACGCCGGAGCATCACCCGCAGATCGGCATCGTCAAGGATCTGGGCTCCGCGGCCGTGTTCGCCATGCTGATTCTGGCTGCACTGGTCTGGGGCCACGGGCTATGGCGCTGGTGGGCCGGCTAAGCACTGGCGCGCAGGATATTCTGCCGCTAGAAGCAACGCGAATTTCAATGAAATGACAGGCCCATGACCGATATTGCCTCCCTTGAAGCCGAGCTTCTGGCTGCCATCACATCCGCCGGCGATGAAGCGGCGCTCGAAGCCATCCGCATTGCCGCGCTCGGCAAGGCAGGCTCTGTCACCGGCCTGCTCAAGACCATGGGAGCGCTCAGCCCTGATGAGCGCAAGACCCGCGGGCCGTTGATCAATGGCCTGCGCGATGCGGTGCAGTCCGCCCTCACCGCGCGCAAGGATGTGCTGGCGGATGCCTCGCTTGATGCGCGCCTCGCCAATGAGCGGGTTGATGTGTCGCTCCCCGTTCGCGAAGGGCCGGAGACGCGCGGGCGCATCCATCCGATCAGCCAGGTGATCGATGAGCTGACCGCCATCTTCGCCGATATGGGCTTTGCCATCGCCGAGGGGCCGGATGTCGAGACGGACGACTACAATTTCACTCGGCTGAACTTCCCCGAAGGCCACCCCGCCCGCGAGATGCATGACACGTTCTTCTTCGCGCCAGACGCCAATGGCCAGAGGAAGCTCCTGCGCACGCACACCTCGCCTGTGCAGGTGCGCACCATGCTTAGCCAAAAGCCGCCGATCCGCGTGATTTGTCCGGGGCGCACCTATCGCTGCGACTCTGACCAGACCCACACGCCGATGTTCCATCAGGTCGAGGGGCTGGTGATCGACAAGAAGGCCAATTTCGCGCAGATGAAATGGATCTTGCAGGAGTTTTGCAAGGCATTCTTCGAGGTGGAGGATGTGAAGATGCGCTTCCGCCCCTCCTTCTTCCCCTTCACCGAACCTAGCGCGGAAGTCGACATCCAGTGCTCGCGCAAGGGCGGCGAAATCCGCTTCGGCGAGGGCGATGATTGGCTCGAAATCCTCGGCTGCGGAATGGTCCACCCCAATGTGCTGCGCAATTGCGGGCTCGACCCGGATGATGTGCAGGGCTTTGCCTGGGGCATGGGCATCGACCGCATCGCCATGCTGAAATACGGCATGCCAGACCTTCGCCCCTTCTTCGAGGCGGACCAGCGATGGATCAGCCATTACGGCTTCCGCCCGCTTGATCTGCCGAGCCTGGCGGGGGGGCTTTCATCATGAAATTCACCCTCTCCTGGCTCAAAGAGCATCTCGACACCACCGCAAGCGTCGCGGAGATTTGCGATGCCCTGAACCGCATCGGCCTTGAGGTCGAGGGCGTGGAAGATCCGGCTTTGAAGCTCAAGGATTTCGTCATCGCCCATGTGGTTTCGGCAGAGCAGCACCCGAATGCCGACCGCCTGCGCGTCTGCATGGTGGATGCAGGCTCGGGCGCACCCATCCAGGTGGTGTGCGGCGCGCACAATGCCCGGGCCGGCATGAAGAGCGTGTTCTCGCCCCCCGGCACTTTCATCCCCGGCAAGGGCATCACGCTCGGCAAGGGCGTGATCCGCGGTGTCGAATCTCTCGGCATGCTGTGCTCGGAAGCGGAGCTTGAGCTTTCGGCG
The DNA here is from genome assembly GCA_051650165.1 of Allobosea sp. GTDB lineage: Bacteria > Pseudomonadota > Alphaproteobacteria > Rhizobiales > Beijerinckiaceae > Allobosea. The sequence continues at coordinate 4,785 of JBOFIL010000384.1, read as the reverse complement.
GAGTCTGATGGCATCATCGAATTGCCGGAGGATGCGCCAGTGGGCCAGCCCTATGCGCCATGGGCCGGGCATGATGACGCGACAATCGAGATTGCCGTGACGCCCAACCGCGCCGATGCGCTGGGAATCCGTGGCATTGCACGCGATCTCGCCGCCGCCGGTGTGGGTGATCTGAGGCCTGAGCGCATCGCACCAATCCGTGGCAGCTTCCCATGCCCCACATCCGTGACGTTGGATTTTCCCGCCGGCAACGCAGATCTTTGTCCGGCTTTTGCCTTGCGCCTCGTGCGCGGCGTCAAGAATGGGCCCTCGCCCCAATGGATGCAGAAGCGCCTTCGCGCCACTGGCCTGCGCCCCATCAGCGCGCTGGTCGACATCACCAACTACATGACCTTTGACCGCAACCGCCCGCTGCACGTGTTCGATGCGGCCAAGGTGAAGGGCGGGCTCACCGTACGCCTCGCAAAGGCCGAGAGCATCACTGCGCTGGACGGAAAAAGCTATGCGCTCGGCCCAGAGATGGTGGTCATCGCGGATGAACATAGCGTTGAATCCATTGCCGGCGTAATGGGCGGGCAGGCTTCGGGCTGCGATGAGACCACCGTGGATGTGCTGGTGGAGAGCGCGCTGTGGAACCCGCTCAACATTGCCCGCACAGGCCGCGCACTCGGCATCAATTCCGATGCGCGCTATCGCTTCGAACGCGGTGTGGACCCTGAGTTTACGCTTCAGGGGCTTGATCTCGCCACTCAGATGATCCTCGATATTTGCGGCGGAGAAGCCTCGCAACATGTGCTCGCCGGTGAAATTCCGGATACTGGCCGCGTCATCGAGTTCCCATGGACCGAGGTGAAGCGCCTCACCGGGCTGGATTTGCCCATTCCGGAGATGAAGGTGGCTCTGACCTCGCTCGGTTTTCATGTGTCAGGCGCCGGGGATCGCTACAAGGTCTCGCCGCCATCCTGGCGCGGTGACATCGAGGGCAAGGCCGATCTTGTCGAGGAGATCATCCGCATTGCCGGGCTCGACCGGATCGAGCCGCAACCCTTGCCGCGCCTTGCCAATGCTGTGCCGAAGCCCGTGCTCACCTTGCTGCAAAAGCGCACGCGCCTGGCCAAGCGCACACTCGCGACGCGCGGGCTGACTGAGGCCGTGACATGGTCGTTCATCTCAAGCGACAAGGCGAAGCATTTTGGCGGCGGGCATGCCTCGCTCAAGCTCGCCAACCCGATTGCGGCTGACCTTTCCGACATGCGCCCCTCACTGATGCCGGGGCTGATCAGCTCAGGCCAGATGAATGCGGATCGCGGCTTCGGTGATGTCGCACTGTTCGAGGTCGGGCAGATATTCATGAGTGATGAGCCCGATGGGCAGTTCATGCAGGCTTCCGGCATTCGCCGCGGGTTTGCGCGCCATGAGGGCACGGGCCGACATTGGGATGGCGGAGCGCGCGCTGTCGACCTGTTCGATGCGAAGGCCGATGCGCTGGCACTGCTTGCCAGCCTCGGGATAGCCACTGGCGGATTGCAGGTCGTGCCGGGCGGGCCATCCTGGTATCATCCCGGCCGTTCTGCCACGCTCCAATTCGGGCCTAAAGGCATCGTCGGCGCGTTTGGCGAGTTGCATCCGCGCACGCTGAAGGTCTTGGATGCCAAGGGGCCGCTGGTGGGTTTCGAGATTATTCTCGACAAGCTGCCGCCGCCAAAGGCGCGCGCGACACGAATGAAACCAAAACTGATGCTCGCAGAATTCCAGCCTGTGACGCGCGATTTCGCCTTCATTGTCGGGCGCGATGTCGCGGCTGGCGAGATGGCAAAGGCAGCGCTCGGCGTTGACCGCGTGTTGATCAGCGATGTCAGCGTGTTTGATGTCTATGAGGGCGACAAGGTGCCAGCGGGCACAAAATCCATTGCACTCGCAGTGACACTACAACCGACAGAAAAGACCCTCACCGATGCCGAAATAGAGGCCGTCGCCAGCCGTATCATCGCAGAAATGACGAGGAAGCACGGTGCCAGCCTGAGAGGCTGATCGGGTCAGGACAGGATAAACGAAAAGGGCGGCTCCAGATCGGAACCGCCCTTTTTTTGATATGTGAAACCGGCAAGCAGTGCAGCGCTTACTTGCCCATGTTCACTTGCCTCTGATTATTTGCCCTTGGGCTTGGGTGGCAGCTTGCCCTTGCCAGCATTGGCCGGGCGCGTGTCACCTGACAGCTTCTCGACATTGCCCTGGCCAAGCGTGCCATCATCCCGCGATGTCGGAACCAGACCGAACTTCGCGCGCTTGGCAAACTCGGTCTCCTTGCCGCTGGCAAGAGCCTTGGCCTGCTTCAGCCACTCTTCGCGGTCAATGCGGCCCGGGAAAGCGAGGTAGGAGCCAACCCACTCCACATTTTCGCGGGTCCAGGCTGCGATCTGGTCAAAATGCCAGATACCAAGCCCATGCAGGCGGCCTTCATTCTGCTTGCCGATGCCCTTGATCCATTTGAGATCATCAGCCTTGCCGCCGCGCGGTGCTGCGAGGCCCGCGGGGCGTTTGCCTGCATGATTGCCCTCGTCAGCCAAAGCTGGTGCAGGCGCAGGCTCTTCGACCTTCACCGGCTTGGGAGCTGCTTTTGGCACTGGCGCCGGCGTTGGAGCAGGAGTTGGTGCAGCAGTTGGCGCACGCGTCGGTGCAGGTGTCGGTGCAGGTGTCGGTGCGACCGGCCTGGGCGCAACCATGACCGGCTGAGGAGCAGCCACTGCCACAGGTTCAACCGCCAGCATCTTCTTCAGCCAGCAGCCAAGGCAGCAGCCAATGATATAGCTGGAGAACATCAGAACGCCTGTCTCAAGCCACAGGGCCGGAACACCGTTGACCCAACGCAAGATTGCAACCAGCGCGGCGATCACCGCAGCGATGATGCCGAATGGCAGCCAGCCCCAGCCGCGACGGTTGCCGCCGCAGGTCAGCCAGCCAATGATAAGCCCCAGAACAAGCGCCAGCAGCAGCCAGAACCAGTATTGCGTGATGAGATACCACATCGGTTTTAAGCCCCTGAATTCTTATTGTGCTTGCTGGACGACGAATTCGATGCGGCGGTTCTTCTCGCGCGCACCCGGAGTACCATGTGGCACCTCAGGACGTGTCGAGCCCAAACCGCGGGCAACCAGCCTCTCAGCCGGGATGCCACGCTGCACCAATGCACGGATGATCGCCATGGCCCTGTCGTTTGAGAGAGCCTTGTTATCGAAGCCGCGCGCCTCACCATCATTGTTGGTGTGTGCCTCGATCGCGACGCGCGAGTTCGGGCAGGTCTTCAGGATGTCAGCAGCCTGCGTCAGAATGGCCGACGTGCGGGCATCCGAGGCAACATCCGAGCTGCCCTGCTGGAACAGGATGTCCCGCGCCGACAAGCCCTTCAATTGATCGGTGCAGACACCGCATTCAGCCGGTTTCTTGACATCGACAAGCGCAGTTGAGGTGAAGCCCTGCGGCAGATTCACCCGCGACGCTGTCTCGACAATATCTTTCACACCCGCTTTGCAGCTTGTGCCGTAGAAGGTGAGCGCCTGATCGACGATCCGTGCCGCGCCATCATCTGTGCGCAACAATGACTGGACGGCCAATGCAACAGCATCTCGGTAACCGGCAGTTGCGCCACCGACCACCACCAGTCCATCCGTGACCTTGTCCTTGAAGGGGGAGGCAGCAACGGAGGCCAAAATGGAATTCTTGGTGTCCAGATCTGGCACGAGGCCTTCAAGCATCAGACGGCCATTCTCGCTCCGCGCCTGGAAAACATAGGGGCGCACGGTGATGTTGGCAGATGCTGCGGTGACCCCGCCCGGAAGCTGGCCGCGCATAGCTTGCTCAACAGCGGTTTTCACGGCTGGCGTCGGTGCAGCGCCGGTCACAGTCAGCACAGTATCCCGTAGGCGTGCTTCGCCGGTCGACAAGGTGCGAAGCTGGGCCAGAGCAAATTGTGTTGACTGCCCATAATTAGGCTCTGCTTTCAGCGATGACATGACACGCACGCCATCATCAAGGACAGGACCGGATGCAACGCCAGCAGCTGCCGTCTTCGCTGCTGCCTTGGCTGCATCATTGGGAGCAAGACCGGACAAAGAGATTCCACCTGCCGATTTGACAGCTGTCCATTCCAGCGGTGCAGGCGGTGCCGATGGCGGCGGTGGCGGCGGTGGCAAATCCGGCGGCGCTATGGCCACGGGAGCAGGAGCCGGAGCCGGAGCCGCTGCAACCGGTGCAGCTGGCGCTGGTGGCGGTGGGCACTCGACGGCGAGCCGCGCCCAGCTTGCGCCAGCAGGCAGAGGACGATTGGCCTGAAGCGGGCCGCAAGCTGCGGCATCCGCAGGACCACGCCCATTCAGTGTCAAGGCCAAATCACTGGCAGATGCAGTGCCATCACGCAGTTTTCCCAACTCGCCCAAGGCGAATCCGGTCAATCCTGCGAAACCAGCAGGTGCACCAAAGCCAAGACGCTGCTGGTCCTCAACAGCGACGCCCGGAAAGGCGCGGCCTGCTGCATCCAGGTTGGATTTTCTCACAGCTTCATCCGGAACAAAGCCGGTCAATGTCAGCTTTGATGCATCACGCGTTGCAGACCAAGTGTAGGGCTTCATCGCCTGTGCCATCGTGACTGAGCCGTCAACGCGGCGTACGCCGAAAGCTGCATCCACCGCCTGCGAAGCGGCGCCTGCGCGATCGGCCGAAACCGTTTCACCAGCCAGCGAAACATCACGGCCGCTTACGAGAGAGGTGATCGCTTTTGCACCCGGAACG
>JBOFIL010000383.1:0-2216 GCA_051650165.1 Allobosea sp. | reverse complement strand
AACATTCGATGCCCATCGCAGCAAGGCGCGCGGAAACGGCGGCGAACTCCATATGATGCAACGTGCGGGCGCTGAGCGCTGCCAGCTCCGCCTCATCAAAACGGGCGGGCGCGCGGGAGAGATGCGCGAGATCAATCAGCCCCGCCAGTTCCTCAAGGCTCGCCACGGGCCGCACGGCCTCGGATGATCCGGTCAGCACCGCCAGCGCCGCCACGGCCAGCGGCTCAATGCCGGCTTCACGCAGGCTCCGCAGCGAGAGGGCGCCCGTGCGCTTGGAGAGCCCCTCCCCGCTCATTGTCGTGAGGAGATTGTGGTGGCCGAAGCGCGGCGGCTCCGCTCCCAGCGCGCGGATGATCTGGATCTGCACGCCGGTGTTCGTGACGTGATCCTCACCTCGGATCACATCGGTGATGCCCATCTCGATGTCATCGACCACGGAGGGCAGCGTGTAGAGAAACGCGCCATCCTCGCGGATCAGCACAGGGTCAGACAACGAGGCCGCGTCGATATGCGTGGCCCCGCGCACCAGATCATCCCAGGCGACCTCGCCGGCATCGAGCTTGAAGCGCCAATGCGGCTTGCGGCCTTCCGCTTCAAGCTTGGCACGATCTTCATCGGTCAGCTTCAGCGCAGCGCGATCATAGACCGGCGGCAGGCCGCGCGCGAGCTGGCGCTTGCGGCGGCGATCGAGTTCATCGGGGGCCTCATAGCAAGGATACAGCCGGCCAAGACCCCGCAGCTTTTGCGCCGCAGCCTCATACAGCGCGAAGCGCTCTGACTGGCGAAAGAAGCCATGCGGCGTGATCCCAAGCCAGGCCAGATCAGCGATGATCGCCTGCTCGTATTCCGGTTTGGAGCGCTCGCGATCAGTGTCGTCGATGCGCAGGATGAAGCGCCCGCCGCCCTTCAGCGCGTGTAGCCAGTTCAGCAGGCAGGGCCGCGCATTGCCGATATGGATATAGCCGGTGGGCGAAGGCGCAAAGCGGACGATAGGTGTGGACGCGGGTGTGGTCATGGCTCGCTTATGGCGGGGGTTTGGCCGGGCGGCAAGCGCCTCTCAACGTGCGAACACACGCATCACAGGCGTCGCCAGCTTCACCAGCATCAGCACGCCCGCCCCCACCACAACACCAAACAGGCCAGCCCCAGCAGCGCTGACGAGCCATGCGATAAAACCCTGCCCGAACGGCACAGCTGAGCCCGCTGCCTCGCCGAGGCCATGCAGCCAATGCTCAGGCCCGGCAAGGCCATAGCCCGCCAGCGAGTGCAGGATGATGCCGCCGCCAACCCAGAGCATCGCCGCCGTGCCGATGATGCTGAGCAGCGAGAGAAAAGGGGGCACGGCTTTCACGAGGCCTCGCCCGAGTGCGCGTGTCAGGCCAAGCCGCCCGCCCTTTGCCAGCGCGACGCCAGCATCATCGGCCTTCACGATCAGCGCCACCGCGCCATAGACGATAGCCGTGATGCCAAGCCCGACTGCGGCGAGCACGGTCGCCTTCATGGCGAAGCTCTGATCCGCGACAGTGGCGAGCGTGATCGCCATTATTTCGGCGGAGAGGATCATATCGGTGCGGATCGCGCCGCTGACCTTGGAGTCTTCCAGCGCCTTCGCATCCAGCGAGGTTTCGCCCGCATCGCCATGGCCATGGGCATCGCCCGCGATCATATGGTGCAGCTTTTCATAGCCCTCGAAGCACAGATATGCCCCGCCGAGCATCAGCAGCGGTGTGATCGCCCAGGGCGCGAGCCAGGAGAGCAGCAGCGCGCCAGGCAACAGGATCAGGATCTTGTTCTTGAGCGAGCCCCACGCAATCCGGCCGACGATCGGCAGTTCCCTGTCTGCCGCAAAGCCGGTGACATAGCGCGGTGTCACTGCCGCATCGTCGATGACCACGCCCGCCGCCTTCGCGCCGGCCTTCACGGTTTGCGCCGCGATGTCATCCAGCGAGGCCGCCGCCACCTTGGCGATTGCGGCAATATCATCAAGAAGTGCGATCAGGCCTGCAGCCATTCTTCAATCTCCGGAAATCATGCCTCCTGTATAGTTCAAATATGCGACAGGTCCGCTAGCCAGAAATGCCCGAAAGCCTCGTCAAGGGTATGCTTCCGTCAAAGTTTTACGCCCGTTATATTGGCATCAATTCGTCATCAAACCGTGATGCAAATCAGCGATCCATGCACCGTTAAGTTAGGTGGCTTACCTCATATAGGGTGGG
>JBOFIL010000382.1:0-4842 GCA_051650165.1 Allobosea sp. | reverse complement strand
TTACCTCATCCGGGAGTGACGCCATGCGGATCATCGCCGGCCTCGGCAATCCGGGGCCACGCTATGCCGGCAATCGCCACAATATCGGCTTCATGGCGCTGGACGCCATTGCGCGGCGCTGGAATGCGCCGGGCTGGCGCGCGCGCTTCCATGCTGAAGCAACCGAGGTCATGCTCGGGGCCGAGCGCGTGCTGCTGATGAAGCCGCAGACCTTCATGAACCTCTCAGGCAATGCCATTGGCGAGGCGGCGCGCTTCTACAAGCTGATGCCGCCAGATGTCATCGTGCTGCATGATGAGCTGGATCTTGCGCCCGCAAAGCTGCGCGCCAAGCTTGGCGGCGGCGATGCCGGCCACAATGGCCTTCGCTCTACCACGGCGGCCATCGGAGCGGACTATACCCGTGTGCGCCTCGGCATCGGCCATCCGGGCGACAAGGCCAAGGTGCATGGCTATGTGCTTGGCGATTTTGCCAAGGCCGAAGACACCTGGGTGGAAGCGTTGTGCGCGGCAATCGCCGACAATGCACCATTGCTCGCCAGCGGCGAAACAGCAACTTTCCAGAACAAGGTGCATCTGATCATGCAGGCCAAGGGCTTTGCGGATGTGCCAGTGATCGGTAAAGCCGAGGCAGCATCAGGCGCCGCATCCGGCGAGACACCATCCAAGGCGTGAGCCGCAAAGGAGTTTAGAGATCATGGGTTTCAAATGCGGCATCGTCGGCCTGCCCAATGTCGGCAAATCGACGCTCTTCAACGCGCTGACACAGACCGCTGCCGCGCAGGCAGCGAACTATCCGTTCTGCACCATCGAGCCCAATGTCGGCGATGTCGCGGTGCCCGATCCACGGCTCGACACGCTGGCAACCATTGGCGGTTCTGCCCAGATCATCCCGACACGGCTGACATTCGTGGATATTGCCGGCCTGGTGCGCGGCGCGTCCAAGGGCGAGGGGCTCGGCAACCAGTTTCTCGCCAATATCCGCGAGGTTGATGCCATCGCCCATGTGGTACGCTGCTTTGAAGATGGCGATGTCACCCATGTCGAGGGCAAGATTGATCCGCTCGCTGACATCGAGACCATCGAGACCGAGCTGATGCTGGCTGATCTCGACTCGCTGGAAAAACGCATTGTGCCGCTGGAGAAGAAGGCCCGGTCCGGCGACAAGGAAGCCAAGGCGCAAACCGAGCTGATGGAGCGTGCGCTGGTGCTGCTGCGCGAGGGCAAGCCGGCGCGGCTCACCGAGGTGAAGGCGGAGGAGCGCAAGGCCTTCGACATGCTGCAACTCCTCACCGCCAAGCCGGTGCTTTATGTGTGCAATGTCGAGGAGGCCGCCGCCGACAAGGGCAATGCCCAATCAGCCAAGGTGCTGGCGCAGGCTGCCAAGGAGGGCGCGGTCGCGGTCGTCGTCTCGGCCAAGATCGAGAGCGAAATCGCCGTGCTGCCGCCCGAAGAGCAGAAGGATTATCTCGATGCCATCGGCCTGGAAGAGCCGGGGCTGAACCGCGTCATTCGCGCAGGCTATGAGCTGCTCGGCCTCGTCACCTATTTCACCGTGGGGCCGAAAGAGGCGCGCGCCTGGACCATTACAGCAGGCATGCGCGCACCGCAGGCAGCCGGTGTGATCCACACCGATTTCGAGAAGGGCTTCATCCGCGCCGAGACGATTGCCTACCCTGATTACGTGACCAACAAGGGTGAGGCCGGCGCGCGTGAGGCTGGCAAGTTCCGGCTGGAAGGCAAGGAATATGTGGTGCAGGATGGCGATGTGCTGCACTTCCGCTTTGCCAACTGAGAGATGACCGCCAGGAATGTGAACTGATCAATGCTCTGTTTCGAGGATTTTGCGCCGGGCGAAGTGCGGGATTTCGGCTCGCATGAAATGACGAAGGCCGAGATCCTCGCCTTCGCACGCCGCTTCGATGCGCAGGATTTTCACACTGATGAAGAGGCCGCGAAGGCAACCTTTGCCGGCGGCTTGATCGGTTCCGGGTGGCACTCTTGCGCCATCATGATGCGGCTGATCGCGGAAGCGTTCGTTCTCAAGTCCACCTCGCGTGGCGGGCCGGGCATTGACGAGGTGCGCTGGCTTCGCCCCGTGCGCCCTGGCGATGTGCTGACCTTGCGCCGGCACACGCTGGAGGCCAAGGCCTCTCGCTCCAAGCCGGGAATGGGCCTCGTCAAATTCCGCTTCGAGCTGATCAACCAGCATGGGCAGATCGCCATCGACATGGTCAACTGGATCATGTTCACGCGCAAAGGCCATGATCACGGCACACCGAGCGCGCCCTCCAGCTGGCCTGCGCTCTATGTGCCGCCCGTCGAGCTTTCGCTGCCGATCCCGCCTGAGAACATGGCGCTGATACCGCGCCGCTTCTTCGAGGATTTCGAACCCGGCCAGCGGCGCGAGCTTGGCTCATACCAGTTTACCGAAGCCGAGATTCTCGCCTTTGCGCGCCCCTTCGATCCGCAGATTTTCCACACTGATCCACAGGCAGCCCCCCATACGGCCTTTGGTGGCCTCTGCGCCTCCGGCTGGCACACCTGCGCGGTGTGGATGATGCTGATGATCGAAGCGCGCCACCGCCTCGCCCCCTGGAAGGGCAAGGGCCCTGCCCCGCGCGCCGGCACCTCGCCCGGCGTGCGCAACATCGCCTGGAAAAAGCCGGTCTTTGCCGGCGATGTGCTGACCTATGTGTCAGTCACCAGCGACAAGCGCGCCACCGCCTCACGGCCAGATTGGGGGCTGGTGTTCCACCGCAACAGCGCGGTGAACCAGCATGGCAAGGAGGTGTTCTCCTTCGATGGCTGCGTGTTCTGGGAGCGGCGCGAGAGAGCACAACCCAGCGGCTAGCGCTCAGCCCACCTTGCCATAGCTGGCAAATTTGGCGCTGACCCGCACCATCTCGGCCTCGTCGAGAATGACCGGCTCAAGCCCGCTCGCCAGAATATCGAGATATTGCCCGGCCAAATTCTCGACCTCGAAGGCAATCGCCCATGCGCCGGCAAGGCTCGCCCCCAGCGCGATCACGCCATGGTTGGCGAGCAGCACAGCTTTTCGTCCCTCAAGCGCCTTGACGGCATTGGCCGCAAGTTCCGGCGTGCCGAAGGTGGCGTAATCAGCGCAGCGCACATCATGCCCGCCTGCCATCGCGATCATGTAATGAAACGCAGGAATGCCACGGCGCGTGGCAGCCAGAGCGGTGGCGCGTGGGCTATGCGTATGGACAATCGCCTGCGCATCAGGCCGCGCGGCATAAATGGCAGCATGGAACGGCCATTCGGAGGAAGGTTTGCCCCCGCCAATCACGCTGCCATCCAGCGTCATCTCGACAATATCAGCCGGTGTCATGCGGGCATAGGGCAGGCCTGAGGGCGTCACGAGAAAGCCCGCGCCTGATCTCGCCGAAACATTGCCGGATTTGGTTGGCGCAAAGCCTGCCGCGTCCATCGCCTGCGCGGTCGCGACAATCTCAGCCGCCAGCGCAATCTTGCCAGAATCTGTTCCGCTCATGACCAAACCTTAACTGGCGCTGGTGCCAGCCGGAAGCCTATCAATTTTGAACCCACAATGGAGGCTCACCATGCCTGACCCTGCACCAAGCCCTTCGCCCTCTAGCACATCGCCTTACCGTGTCACGGTTGAAGCCATCGACATCCCGTTCGCGAAGCTCGTGCTATTTTTCGTCAAGGCCGGCCTTGCCGCTGTGCCTGCTGCGCTCATCCTGATGATCGTGTTCTTCCTGTTCGGCGCGCTGATGCATGGCCTGTTCGGGCTCGGCGGCGGGCGCTACTGGCATTATTGACCAGCGCGCTCCGGGAACAAGCCCGCCAACCCCTCACGGCTCGCCGAACACACGCCGCGCTCGGTGATGAGGCTGGTCACGAGCCTTGCCGGCGTCACATCAAAGGCCGGGTTTGCCGCTGCGCTGCCCGGCGCGCTGACCTGAACCTCGATGACGCTGCCGGCGGAGTCCTGTCCGGTCATGTGCGTCACCTCGCGGGCGGCGCGCTCCTCGATCGTGATCGACATGCCATCATCGAGTGTCCAGTCGATCGTCGGTGAAGGCAGCGCGACATGAAACGGCACGCCATTGTCATGCGCGGCCAGCGCTTTGAGATAGGTGCCGATCTTGTTGGCAACATCGCCGTTTGCCGCCGTGCGGTCCGTGCCGACGATGACAAGATCGACCTTGCCATGCTGCATCAGATGCCCGCCGGCATTGTCGGCAATGATGGTGTGCGGCACGCCATGCGCTTGCAGCTCGAAGGCGGTGAGTGCCGCGCCCTGATTGCGCGGGCGCGTTTCATCCACCCAGACATGCACGGCCATTCCCGCATCATGTGCCTTGTAGATAGGGCTCAACGCCGTGCCCCAATCCACCGTGGCGAGCCAGCCGGCATTGCAATGTGTGAGGATATTCAGCGGGTGCCCTGCCCTGCCCTTGCCAAGCGCCTCGGCGCGTGCGCGCAGCACGCCCAGCCCATGCTCCCCGATGTTCTCGCACAGGTGAACATCTTCATCGGCGATGGCGCACGCCTCTCGATATGCAGCGTCAGCGCGGCTTGCGGGGGCAAGCGGGCGCAGCAGCGCATCCATCCGCGCCAGCGCCCAATGCAGATTGACCGCAGTTGGACGTGTTGCGCCAAGCTTCGCGACAGCCTGCGACAAGGCTTCATCCGAAGCATAAAAGCGCATCGCGAGCGCGACGCCCGCTGCTGCCGTTGCGCCAATCAGCGGCGCGCCGCGCACCTGCATGACGCGAATGGCATGGGCAGCCTCATCGCAGCTGTGCAGCATCCGCGTTTCGAGCGCGAAGGGCAGCTTCGTCTGGTCGATGAT
>JBOFIL010000381.1:0-1124 GCA_051650165.1 Allobosea sp. | reverse complement strand
AGGCTGGCACAGCGCGGCTCATGCAACCGCTATGCCGCACAGCGCCTCTCGCGGCTCTCTGGTGATCCACGGCTGAAGCTCAGCGCCATGGCCGCCGCGCTGGTGCGCCCCTCCGCCGCACATTGAAAAGTCAGGGCCTGCGTCTCAGCGTGTGGCTCAACTTGTGGCTCACGTCATGGTTCTTGCCCGTTGCGCTGACACGCAAAGCGTCTTAGCTCATCAGCCATGACACGGTCTAAATTCTATCTCACCACCGCCATTGCCTACCCCAATGGCCCTCCGCATATCGGCCACGCCTATGAGGTTGTGGCGTCGGATGCGATTGCGCGCTTCAAGCGGCTCGATGGCTATGATGTCTTTGCCATGACCGGCACGGATGAGCACGGCCAGAAGGTGCAGCGCACCGCCGCCAGGCAGGGCGTGAGCCCCAAGGCCTACGTCGATGGGCTCGCCGCCCGCTTCAAGGCGATGGGCGAGACGCTGAATTGCTCGTTTGATCGGTTCATCCGCACAACTGACGCTGATCATCTTGCCTCCACGCAGGAGCTGTGGAAGCGCATGGAGAAAAATGGCGACATTTATCTGGCCAAATATGCCGGCTGGTATTCAGTACGCGATGAGGCCTTCTACAACGAAGACGAGACTCATCTTCAGCCAGACGGCACGCGCATGGGCGGGCAGGGCACGCCTGTGGAGTGGGTCGAGGAGGAGAGCTACTTCTTCCGACTTTCGGCGTATCAAGATCGCTTGTTGAAGCTCTATGAAGATCAGCCGGATTTCGTCTCGCCGGACATGCGTCGCAACGAGATCGTCAGCTTCGTCAAAAGCGGCCTTAACGATCTTTCGATCAGCCGCACCACATTCGATTGGGGCCTGGCCGTGCCGGGGCAAGACCCGGACGCTGCTTCCAAGCACGTCATGTATGTCTGGGTCGATGCGCTGAACAATTATGCCACTGGCTGTGGCTTCCCCGAAGAGAGCAATCCGCGCTGGCAATACTGGCCTGCGGATGTGCACATCATCGGCAAGGACATTGTGCGGTTCCACACGGTCTATTGGCCTGCATTTCTGATGTCGGCTGGTCTGCCGCTTCCAAAGCGCGTCTTTGGCCATGGTTTCCTGCT
>JBOFIL010000380.1:0-4003 GCA_051650165.1 Allobosea sp. | reverse complement strand
CGCCGCTCTCCGGCGTGCGGCTTGAGCGGTTGCCGCTCATTCCCAACCCTTCCAACCCGCCGCTGACATGCGCTTGCCGGCGCATAAGGCTTGCCACCGGGCAAGAGGGTTTGCTTGTGTTGGCGCAGCTTGGCGGCGTTGATCTCAGTGCGCCTGTTGCAGCCCCCGCTGTTGCAATCCCCGCTGTTGCTCCTACCGCTGTGCCTCATCAGCTTCCGCCAGCATCACAGATCGATACGCCTCAAAAATTGCCGCCCCAAACATTGCCGCCCCAGATGCCGGCAACGCAGAACCCGCAGCCAGCTGTGGCCGAACCTGCTGCAAACCAGCCTGAGACAAACCAGCCTGAGGCAGCACAGCCTGTGCAGGCAGAAGCCGTGCCAGTTCATGCACAGCCTGTAACTGCTCCGCCCTCAGCACCGCCCGCAGCCGCGGAGCATGCCGCTATTCCACGGCGCATGCGGTTTGTCTGGAGCAGCGATGCCGAGGGGCGCATCACCGGCCTCTCGCCCGAGTTCATGGCCCTGATGCGGCTTGATGCCGAGGATGAAATGATCGGGCGTGCCTGGTCAGAGCTGATTGGGCCACGCCTGCGCGACACTACTGGCGCATTGCTTGCCGGCCTTGCCTCTGGCCAGACCTTCAGTGATGCCTCTGTGCTGTTTCGCATTGGCCAGGGCAATTCGGCGATCAACACCACACTTTCCGGCTCGCCTGTGTTTGATGCCTCCCGCACATTCCAAGGCTACCGTGGCTTTGGTGCGCTGAAGCAGGCACCCGCTGCTCCGCCGCAGCCGGTGGCCAATGTCGCGCCACAAAACGTCGCCCCACAAAACGTCGCCCCACAAAACGTCGTGGCACAAGAGGCCGTGCCGCAGGCAGAGCAGGCTCCGCCTGCGCCGCATGACGAGCCCACTGAATTGGCACAGCAGCCATCAGTGCCTGAGCCAGCGTTAGTATCCGCGCCAGTGGCCGTGGCAGAGCCTGCATCTGCAATGCCAATTGCAGCTCCTCCAACACCGCGCGGTCTGGCAGCCTTGTTTCCGAGCGCGCCGATCCGCGCCCGCAAGCACGCGGGAGAGCGTGGCGAAGAGCCAGCCACTACTCAGCCGTCTGAAGAAGCAGAGCATCAGCATCAGGAAGCTGTGCCAGTTCCCGCCATGCCGGCGGCGGCGGATGACGAAGAAATACGCGCCAGCGCTTCTGATCCGGGCCTTGAGCCAGACCAAGATGCACAGGATGAGCAGCCACCGGAAGAATTGGCAGATGAGAGAGGCGCGGAGGCAGAGGACGAGGATGATTCTGAGGACGAGGCTCTTGCAGAGGCAGGGCCTCAAACTGCTCCGCAGCCTGGACCTGAGCCACAACCGCCTGAAGCCGTGAGCCTCAAGCCTGAACCTGCAGGCAATGATGATGAGCCGCCACGCCTGCCGGCTGTCGCGACATTGCAGACACGCCTGCCGGATATGTTGCGCAATGCGCCCGCTGCGGCGGCAGGCATGGTCGGACCACAGCCGCCGCAAACGCATGCGCTGCGCCCTGTGCTGGCCCCGGCGAAGGCAGATTTGTCAGCTTCCGAGAAACAGGCCTTCCGCCAGATTGCCGAGGCGCTTGGCGCGCAGATGGACGATGCCAACCCGCAATTGACATCGCCGCAACTCATCTCGCCGCAGCAATCCACGCCCATGCCCGGCTCGCCAAAGCCGCCATCAACCCCGTCACTTCCCCCCGTTGGCATATTGCCGCCGCGTGCTCCCCAGAGCCCGGATATTCATGCCGAATTGCTGGACAAATTGCCGATTGGCGTGCTTGTCAGCCGCAATGCCGAGGCAGCCTATGCCAACCGCACCTTCCTGGATCTGCTTGGCTATGACGACCTCGCGGATATTGCCCGCCATGGCGGCATGGAAAATCTCTTCCGTGGCCGCGCCCCGGATGAAGGCGGCGGCGCTGTGCTGCTGGTGGCCAAGGATGGCGATCTTGAAACAGTCGAGGCGCGGCTCTCGGCCATTGCATGGCAGGGGCGGCCAGCCACGCTGATGTCCTTCCGCCGCGCGATTGATGCCGATGCGCCGGCACGGGCGCGGGCGCTGGAGCTGGACCTTGATGTCAGCAAGAAGCGCATGGCTGAGCTGTCCGCCATTCTTGATACGGCAACCGATGGCGTCGTCACGCTGGATGAGCGCGGGCGCATTCTCTCGCTCAACGGGGCGGCGGAGGCGTTGTTCGGCTATGACCAGCGCGAGGTGACCGGCGAAATCGCCACCATCCTGTTCGCGCCCGAAAGCCACGCCCCAGCCATGGATTATCTCGATGGTTTGAAGGGAGGCGGCGTCGCCAGCGTGCTCAATGATGGGCGCGAAGTGGTCGGCATGGTGCGTCAGGGCGGGCGCGTGCCGCTGTTCATGACCATGGGCCGCATCGCTGAAGGGCAGGACACCAAGTTCTGCGCCGTTTTGCGGGACATCACGGCCTGGAAAAAGGCCGAGGGCGAACTCACCGAAGCGCGCAAGACCGCCGAACAGGCCAGCGCGCAGAAATCCGATGTGCTGGCCAAGATCAGCCATGAAATCCGCACGCCGCTGAATGCCATCATCGGCTTTTCCGAGGTGATGGCCGAGGAGCGCTTCGGCCCGATGGGCTCCGAGCGCTACAAGGAATATGCGCGCGACATTCGCGAGAGCGGCAGCTACCTGATCAGCCTCGTCAATGATCTGCTGGACCTCGCCAAGATCGAGGCCGGCAGGCTCGATCTTGATTTCGAGAGCGTCAACCTCAACGACATCGCCAACGCGGCTGTCTCGCTGCTTCAGCCCGAGGCCGCGCGTAACCGCGTGGTGCTGCGCACGGGGCTTTCCACGCGCCTGCCGCCCGTGGTGGCCGATGAGCGGTCCTTGCGCCAGATCGTCATCAACCTGCTCTCCAATGCGGTGAAGTTCACCGATTCAGGCGGGCAGGTGATTGTCTCGACCGCGCTGGGCGACAAGGGCGAGGCGATCCTGCGCGTGCGCGATACCGGCATTGGCATGACGCCAGATCAGCTCAAGCTGGCGCTGGAGCCCTTCAGGCAGGTCTCGGCCACGCGGCGTGGCGGCGGCACGGGGCTTGGCCTGCCCCTGACCAAGGCGCTGGTCGAGGCCAATCGCGGCGCGTTCCAGATTTCCTCCGTGCCGAAGGAAGGCACGCTGGCCGAGGTGGTCTTCCCGCCGCAGCGCGTGCTGGCGGGCTAGAATCAGGCTTTATCCGGCCTGCTTGCCGGCAGCATATGCGTGGCTTGCAGTGACGATCTGCGCCACAATGGCGGCTTCATCGCTGTTGCGCGGGGCATAGATCAGCACGATGTACGGCGAGACTGTCGGGCGTCCTGCCAGCGGGTGCGGCTCTGCCCAGCCCGCGGCGATGGCCTCTTCCCGAATGCCGGGCGGCAGGGTCAGGTGCAGGCTGCCATCCGGGATCGGGTGGAAATGCGCGAACTCGGTGCTGAGCAGGAATGCCTCATCGGGCCCTTTGCCAGCATCGAGATAGAGCCCCACAGTGCCCAGCGGCGCGCGCATCGAGCCTGCCAGTCTCACGCCCGGCAATGTGCTCACAGTCTGCAACGCCTCATTCCAGGCTGCTTGCGTGGCAAACTGATCCAGCTGTTGGTGCGGATTGGTGGTGGTTGTGCGCGGCCGCGGCCCGGAACGTGGTTGCAGACTGGGCTGTGACGTCATGGCATTGGCTTTCGTGCATGGTCTTATGTGATTGACAAGATTGCCAGCTGGCGATGATCTGGGATTATGCAAGGGTTGCTTGCACAGCAACTGTGGTGATTTGCCGCTGTTGGCTCGCTGGCCAGCGCCTCTGTGAAAGGCTTGAGATGCACAACGCCCTCTCGGAAGAAGAGATCATGATCCGCGAGATGGCAGCACGCATCGCGGCGGATCGCCTCGCGCCGCATGCCGCGACCCTCGATGAAGGGGGCGGTCGCGAGATCCTGCTGGCGAACCTCAAGGAGCTTTCC
>JBOFIL010000379.1:0-4537 GCA_051650165.1 Allobosea sp. | reverse complement strand
GCCAACGGCATTGGCCGGCTTGATCTGGTCGAGAACCGCTTCGTCGGCATGAAGTCCCGCGGCATGTATGAGACGCCGGGCGGCACCATCCTTGGCGTGGCGCACCGCGCCATCGAATCCATCACGCTGGATCGCGGCGCGGCGCATCTGAAAGATGAGATCATGCCGAAATATGCCGAGCTGATCTACAATGGCTTCTGGTTCTCGCCGGAGCGCGAAATGCTTCAGGCCCTGATCGACAAGAGCCAGGAGCATGTGGCCGGTGAGGTCCGCCTCAAGCTCTACAAGGGCAATGTCATCGTGGTGGGCCGCACGAGCCCCAACTCACTCTACGATCAGGATCTGGTGACGTTCGAGGAAGGCGCTGTCGCCTATGACCACCGCGACGCCGCCGGCTTCATTCGCCTCAACGCCTTGCGCCTGCGCACGCTTGGGCAGCGCAAGAAAAAGCTGGGGGGCTGAGCGGCGTTACTCTGCCGCCAGCAAATCCCTTTTTAACCTCAGCGCGCCAATCGCGGGGTCGGCAAAGCCGGCCTCCGCGAGGCGCGAAGGCATTGGCCCGCCGGTCGCCCAATCCATCAATTCGGCGGTGTGGACAACCGGCACGGCATGGCCGCCATCCACGAACCCTTTGCCGATCTGCGTCATGCAGCCGATATTGCCCGTCGCCACGAGATCAGGCCGCATTTTCAGGATGTTGCCCACCTTGCGGGTGCGCAACTGCCCGGCAATCTCCGGCTGGAGAATGTTGTAGACGCCAGCCGAGCCGCAGCAGATATGCCCCTCAGGCACCTCCAGCACCTTGAAGCCAGCGCCCTTGAGCAAGCGCTTGGGCCCATCCTTCAGCTGCTGGCCATGCTGCATCGAGCAGGCGGAATGATAGGCGACCTTCAGCGAGAATTCGCGCACAGGCGCAATCTCAAGCGTCTCCAGATATTCGGTGATGTCTTTCGCAAGGCCTGAGACCTTCGCCGCCTTCTCGGCATAGGCCGGATCATCCCGGAACATGAAGCCGTAATCCTTGATTGTCGTGCCGCAGCCGGACGCTGTGATCAGGATGGCATCCAGACCCTCGCCCTCGATTTCCGCCATCCAGGCGTCGATGTTGCGGGCGGCCTGTGCGTGGCTCTTTTCCTCATGGCCCATGTGGTGGACCAGCGCGCCGCAGCAGCCCTCGCCCTTTGGCAGCACCACTTCGATATCATGGCGATTGAGCAGGCGGATGGTCGCCTCATTGATGCCGGGGTTGAGCACCGGCTGGGCGCAACCGGTGAGCAAGGCCACGCGACCCTTGCGGGCGGCGGGTGCAGCGAATGTCACGCCCGGCTCTGCCTGCGAGCGGGTCTGGAAGGAAGAGGGCGCAAGCTCCAGCATGGCCTTCATTCGCGCGCCCAGCACAGGGATCGCGCCGAACACACCTTTCAGCGGCTTGGCCAGCATCGCGCCCGCCAACGCCAGCCGGAAGCGATTGGGGTAGGGCAGCACCATGGCGAGCACGCGGCGCATCAGCCGGTCATGCCAAGGGCGCTCAAAAGTCTCCTCGATGTGCGCGCGGGCATGGTCGACAAGGTGCATGTAGTGCACGCCGGAGGGGCATGTGCTCATGCAGGAGAGGCAGGAGAGGCAGCGGTCCACATGCTTGACCAGCTCCGGCGTCGCCGGTTTGCCGTTCTCCAGCATGTCCTTGATGAGATAAATCCGCCCACGCGGGGAATCCAGCTCGTCACCCAGGAGGAGGTAGGTTGGGCATGTCGCGGTGCAGAAGCCGCAATGCACGCAGGTGCGCAGGATTTTCTCCGAGGCCGGCAGGCGGGGATCGGAGGCGAGATGCTCAGGCGTGAAATTGGTCTGCATGGGAACCTGTGTGCTGCTGTTACCTATGGCTAGCCGATCCATCCGCGCTTGTCATTGATCTGCGCAAAGCCAGCATCTGTTCCATAACGTCAAAAGCCATGCACAGCGCACCATTCTCTAGGCTGTATCCGGGGCGTCGAATGTCATCGGATTGTTGCGCGAGAGCGCTAGGCCAGCGGGGTATCCCGGAGTCAGGCAATGCTCGACATCAAACATGTCACCAGAAGTTTCGGCACCAAGCGGGCCGTTTCAGATGTGTCGCTTTCGATTGAGGCTGGCAGTTTTGTGGGTGTGATAGGTCGCTCCGGCGCTGGAAAATCGACCTTGCTGCGCATGGTCAACCGCCTGCAGGAGCCGACCAGCGGCGAGATACTCTGGAAGGGCATGCCGGTTACAGCCCTGAAAGGCGCAGCCCTGCGCGATTGGCGCATGCGCTGCGCCATGGTGTTCCAGCAGTTCAACATTGTCGGCCGCCTTGATGTGATGACCAATGTGCTGATGGGCCGCCTGAACCATGGCTCGCAGATGCGCTCGCTGCTCAAGCTCTGGTCATCCGAGGACAAGGCGGTCGCCATATCGGCATTGGAAATGTTCGATATGACATCGCTTGCCAGCCAGCGCGCTGAGTCACTTTCTGGTGGCCAGCAGCAGCGTGTGGCGATTGCCCGCGCTCTCGTGCAGGAGCCGGAAATCATCCTTGCAGATGAGCCCATTGCCTCGCTTGATCCACGCAACACCAAGCTGGTGATGGACAGCCTGCTGCGCCTCAACAAGCATTTTGGCATCACCGTGATATGCAATTTGCACGATCTCGACATTGCCAAGGATTATTGCAGCCGTCTTGTCGGCATGGCGCAAGGCCGTGTCGTGTTTGATGGTGCACCCGACGAGCTGACTGAATCTGCCGCCCGCGAGCTTTATGGCCTGGAGGCGCATGAGGTGATGACCGTGCTCCCGCCGGCTCCCGCAAATGCTGGCCTTATCCCCATTCCGGCAGTCGCCTGAATACGTCCTCAACCGTCCGACCTGAAACCCAACGGAGACATCGCATGTCGATCACCCGCCGCCTTGCGCTCGGCCTCGCCGCCGCAGTCGCTTTCGCCACCACCGCCACTGCGCAGGATTGGAAAGCGAAGTACCCCGAGCTCGTCTATGCCGTTGTGCCTGCCGAGAACGCCTCTGGTGTCACCGAGCGCATCGGCCCGTGGGTCGATTATCTCTCAAAGCAGCTTGGTGTGAAGGTCACGCTGCGCATCGCTGCTGATTATGCTGCTGTGATCGAAGGCCAGCGCGCCGGCTCGATCCATATCGGTGATTACGGCCCGTCATCCTATGTGCGCGCCCACACGGTCACCAATGGCGGCGTTGAGTCCTTTGCGAGCTTGCGCGCAATCGATGGCTCGACCGGCTATTTCTCCGTCGCTTATGCGAAGAGCACCGCGGCTGGCGCCAAGCTCGAAGATTTCAAGGGCAAGAACCTCTGCCTCGTCGATGTGAACTCGACCTCAGGTTACAACGTGCCGCTTTATGCCATGAGCAAGGCCGGGATTGATCCTGAGAAGTTCTTCGCCAAGGTGGTCACCGCCGGCAGCCATGAGAATGCTGTTCTTGCTGTGCAACAGGGCACTTGCGATATCGCCTTCAACTTCTGGAATTCGGAAGTGGATGGCAATCTGATGCGCATGGCCAACAAGGGCATGGTCAAGGCTGAAGATTTCAAGATCGTTTTCCGCTCAGACCGCATCCCCGGCTCTCCTTACGCTTTCCTTGCCTCGCTACCTGCTGATCTGAAGGCTGCCATCGTCAAGGCATTCATGGATGCGCCCACCAACGACAAGGCCGTGTTTGATCGCCTGGCAGACGGCAAGTCCCCAGGCTTCGCGCCGGCCCCGCACAGCGATTACAAGGTCACCGAGGAACTGCAAAAGTTCGTTGATGACCTGCGCAAGAAGCGCGGCTCCTGATCCTTCCCTGACAATGCAGGACGCCGGCCTGATGGGCCGGCGTTTTGCTGCGTGACATTGCGCCTCAAGCGGGTTGATCTTTTTCCAGTGGGTTAGATATGGCCATCGCCGTTCCACGTCTGCCAGAAGGGCAGCTTGAAGCTCTCTCGCGCGGATATCGCGCAGAGCTTGCAGCCAAGCGTCGCAGCGGCCTCCTCGGTCTAGGCATCTTGGTTGGCGCGATCTTGCTGGCCATGCATGTGGCCGAGGTCGATCTGGCAAAGCTTTTCGCCAACCTGCACCGCTTCACTGATTATTTTTACCGTCTCGCCTTTCTCGATACAGGCGCGATTGTCTTCAGCAATATCGGCGAGTGGTTCTGGGGTCTTGGCCGCTGGCTGAACCGGCTGTGGGACACGCTGCTGATTGCTTATCTTGGAACACTATTGGGCGCGATTGGCGCATTCTTCCTGTGCTTTGCCGCCAGTGTGAATCTGACGCCGCAATTTGCCAAACGCTTCAGCGCCCGCCGCTTCCTCGAATTCTGCCGCACAGTGCCGGAGATCGTATTTGCGCTGATCTTCGTGGTCGCTTTTGGCCTGGGGCCATTGCCGGGCGTTCTGGCCATCATGATCCATACGTTGGGCGCGCTGGGCAAGCTTTTCGCCGAAGTGGTCGAGAACATCGATATGAAGCCGGTTGAGGGGGCGATTGCCAGCGGCGCCACCCGCTGGCAGGCG
>JBOFIL010000378.1:0-5167 GCA_051650165.1 Allobosea sp. | reverse complement strand
CGCGGTGCGGGCCCGTGATGCCGGCATGAGCGTGACCTATGAGGGCATCCGCCAGACGCCAGCCGAGATCGTCGCGACGGTGAAGAAGACGCAGGCCGATGTTGTCGGGCTCTCGGTGCTTTCGGGCTCGCATCTGCCGCTGGTGCGCGAGGTCAAGGCCGAGCTTGGCCGCGAGGGGCTTGGCCATGTGCCGGTGGTGGTGGGCGGCATTATTCCGCCTGATGACGCCCATGCGCTCAAAAACATGGGCGTCGCAGCGATCTACACCCCCAAGGATTATGAGCTGGATACGATCATCGCCGATGTGGCCAAGGTTGCATCTTCCCGCACTGCCAAGGCATCATGACCCGCCACATCACAGGGTAAGCCAAGCCATGCCAGCAGTGCTGCATATCGTTTCAGCCACCCGCAAGGACGAGGCCGAATTCAATGTCAGCACGCCTCTTGGCCGCACCCTGAAGCTGCACGCCTTCCCCTATGTGCGTCGGCACATCGCCTACGCCAACAGCGAGGGACTGCCCGCTGTCTATAACCGCGCCATTGAGGCCGCGGAAGACAATGAGGAGGATGTGATCCTCTTCGTGCATGATGACATCGCCATCAGTGACTGGTTTTTCACGATGCAGATCGCCGCTTCGATCCGCAGCTTCGAAATTTGTGGCATCGCCGGCAACACCCGCCGCAGCCCGCGCCAGCCAGCCTGGTGCTTCGCTGATACGACATGGCAGATGGATATGCCGCATTTAAGCGGAGTTTGCGCGCATGGCAGCACCTTCCCGCCGGCCCGGCTTGATGTCTATGGCCCGCCGGGCAAGGCTGTGAAGCTCCTCGATGGCATGATGCTCTGGTGCAAGGTGCGCACGCTCAAGCGCACTGGCTTGAGGTTTGATGAGCGCTTCAGCTTCGATTTCTACGATCTCGATTTCTGCCGGCAGGCGGAGGTCGTGGGGCTTTCAATGGGCACATGGCCGGTCGCGGTGATGCATGACAGCGCCGGCAATTTCGGCGGTCCGCGCTGGCAGGAGGCCTACAAGCTCTATCTGGAGAAATGGGGCGAGTAGCAGCTAGCGTTTCTCCGCATCACCCAGCGGATGCAGATCACGCACCATGGCTTTCAGCCGCTCGTCGAGCACATGGGTGTAGATCTGCGTCGTCGAAATATCGGCATGGCCGAGCAGCTCTTGCACGATGCGAAGGTCAGCACCATTCTGCAAAAGATGGCTGGCAAAGGCATGGCGCAGCACATGCGGGCTGATGCGTGCGCGGTCGATGCCGGCCTTGAGCGCGACGCCCTCCAGATCCCGCGCAAAAGCTTGACGCGTCAGATGGCCGCTGCCGCTTGAAGCTGGAAACAACCATTTCGATGCTGCGCCACTCGCCGCACGGCTGGCCTCAAGCCAGAGCTTTGCCGCCTCGCGCGCCGCATCATGCAGCGGCACCAGACGCTCCTTGCCGCCCTTTCCCTTGACCATGATGAGCCCGTCTCGCGTCGTTGCCGCGCTGGCAGGCAGCGCCACAAGCTCCGAGACACGCAGGCCCGAAGCATAAAGCAGCTCGATCAGGCACCATGTCCTGAGCGACGCAAGCTTGCGGGCTTTCGGTGCCTCTGCATCATCGGCCAGCTCGCGCGCCATGCCGATAAGGTGATCCACCTCGGCGATGGAGAGCACCTTGGGCAAAGGCCGGACAAGACGCGGGCTGTCGATGGCGGCGCTCGGATCATCGCCGCGATAACCTTCGAGATACAGGAAACGGTGCAACTGGCGGATGGCGGAGAGCCGCCGCGCTTGAGTGGAGGCCTTCAGCCCGGCATCAGCCATCTCGACAAGGTGCGCGCGCAAGGCATCCGGCCCGGTTGAGCCAAGCCCGCCAGATGCGCGGACAAAGCCGATATATTCGCTGAGATCGCGCCGATATGCCTCGATGGTGTTGATGGCTGCGCCGCGCTCGGCGGCCAGCATATCGAGAAACAGCCCGAGCCAACGCTGGTCCTGTGTGCGTTCACCTGAAGGGAATGCGACGCGCGGCAAGGCAGCAGCCCGCTATTTGCCGAGCTTGCCCGGCGGCACAACAATGCTCATCTCGCGCGGCTGGGGCTCGACAAAGAGCACCAGCGCGGTCGCCCCTGCAAAGGCAAGGCCACACAGAATGCCGATCACGGCAAGAAAGCGGAACAGCGAAGGCATATCGCCTTATCTCTGAGGTGGGCAGCTTGCGCAAGGCAAACAGCGGGGCAAAGGCCCAATCACACGGCATCAGGCGCAGCCTTCCCCTTGAGCCTGCCATGTTCTAGAGCTTCGCGCCAATGAGCACCGAGACACACAACCAGCCAGCGACCAGACCGGAAGCGCTTCCGTTGCGCGCGCGGCTGCAGACGCGCAGCATTGTGCTTGTCGGCATGATGGGTTCCGGCAAAAGCTCCATCGGCAAGAGGCTGGCCCAGCGGCTGGAGCTGCCCTTCATCGATGCCGACACGGAGATCGAGACTGCCGCTGCGATGACCATACCGGAAATCTTTGCCAAGCGCGGCGAGGCGGAGTTCCGCGCTGGCGAGAAACGGGTGATCGAGCGCATTTTGTCCCAAGGCCCGCAGGTGCTGGCCACCGGCGGCGGCGCTTTCATGAATGCGGAAACACGTGGGCGGATCTCCACGCGCGGCATCTCGATATGGTTGCGCGCCGAGCCCGACGTGCTGATGCGACGGGTGCGCAAGCGCGCCAACCGTCCGCTGCTGCAAACCGCTGATCCAGAGAAGACCTTGCGTGATCTTCTTGCCACGCGCGGACCTGTCTATGCGCTCGCAGACATCGCGATTGAATCGCGCGATGAGCCGCATGAGATCGCAGTCGAAGCCATCCTCACCGCGCTCAACGCACATTTGCCGGGAGGGCCTGAACAATGAGCGCGCAGCAGGCCGGGCAAGAGACGATCCAGCAGATTGTTCATGTGGCTTTGCCGGGGCGGGCCTATGACATCGTCATCGGGCGCAATGTTGCCGATCAGGTGGGTGCACGCCTTGCCGCGATCGCGCCGAGTGGTGGCGTCGCCATCGTGAGCGACGAAAATGTCGCCGCCCTGCATGGCGCGCGCGTTGAGGAGAACCTGCGCGCCGCAGGCCTGCGCCCCACCCTCATCAGTGTGCCCCCAGGCGAGAGCACAAAATCATGGACGTATTTCGCGCAAGTCTGCGATGCCATCATCGCCGCACGCATTGAACGCGGCGACATCGTTCTGGCGCTGGGTGGCGGGGTGATTGGCGATCTGGCGGGCTTTTGTGCCGCCAGCGTGCGGCGTGGCGTGCGCTTCGTGCAGATGCCGACGTCTCTGCTGGCGCAGGTCGATTCATCCGTGGGCGGCAAGACCGGCATCAATTCGCCCCATGGCAAGAACCTTGTCGGCGCATTCTATCAGCCGGCTCTCGTGCTGGCTGATACGGCGCTGCTTGATACGCTGCCCCCCCGCGAGTTTCGCGCCGGCTATGCCGAGGTGGTGAAATACGGACTGATCAATCAGCCCGATTTTTTCGATTGGTGCGAAGCCAACTGGCGCGGCATCGAGACGGGCGGGACGGAGCGTGACCATGCGGTGGCGCAAAGCTGCCGCGCCAAGGCAGCGGTGGTGATCCGCGATGAGCATGAGCATGGCGACCGGGCGTTGCTCAACCTTGGCCACACCTTCGGCCACGCGCTGGAGCGCGCCTGCAATTATGACGGCGCGCGGCTGGTGCATGGCGAGGCGGTGGCGATCGGCATGGCAATGGCCTTCCGCTTCTCGCTGGCGCTGGAGCTTTGCCCGGGGCAGGATGCGGTCAGGGTCGAGCAGCATCTGCGCAATGCCGGCTTGCCGACAAGGCTGACTGAGGTGCCGGGCGGAGTGGGCGATGCTGCCTCACTGCTCGATGCGATGCGGCAAGACAAGAAGGTGAAGCGCGGCGAGCTGACCTTCATCCTGGCGCGCGGCATCGGCCAAAGCTTCATCGCGCGCGGCGTGCAGGCTGAGAAGGTGCTGTCATTTCTGGAGCAGGAACTGGCGCTTGCTTGAATGATCATCCAGCTGCCTATGGATTTTATCTCGCCGCTGCCCTTATAAGGAAATCGCACTGAAAGGAGCTTTCAAGCGGTCTGACGTCGGTTGCAGACAAGCGTTGCTATGTGCGCCATTTGTTGACGGAAATTGCCTTTGTCATCATCCTGATCGTCATCAACGGTCTTTTGTCCATGTCTGAGCTTGCCGTCGTCTCCTCGCGACCCGCCAGGCTGAAACTGCTCCAGGACCAGGGATCGACTGGCGCGAGGACGGCGCTTCGACTTGCGGAGAATCCGGGACGTTTTCTCTCCACCGTGCAGATCGGTATCACGCTTGTTGGCGTGCTCTCAGGCGCTTTTTCAGGGGCAACCCTTGGTGCGCGTCTCTCCGACTGGCTCCAGCTTCAGGGCTTTTCCAACACTGTCTCCGATACGCTCGGCGTCGGCTCGGTCGTACTGCTCATCACCTATCTCTCGCTGATCATCGGCGAACTGGTGCCCAAGCAGATAGCCCTGCGCGATGCCGAGAAGGTGGCCGCGCGCGTGGCACCGGCCATGATGGTGCTTTCGAAGGTGTCTCTGCCGCTGGTCTGGCTGCTGGATGGGTCGGGCAAGTTTGTGCTGCGCCTGCTGGGCCAGAAAGGTGCCAGCGAGGAAACGATGACCGAAGAAGAGGTCAAGACCGTCATCGCCGAAGCCAGAACTGCCGGCGTGCTGGAGCATGAAGAGCGCAACATGCTCGTCGGCCTGCTTGATCTGGGCGATCTCGGCGTCGAGGATGTGATGGTCCACCGCACCAAGATGCGCACCATCAATGCCGATCTCGGCCCCGAAGGCGTGGTCGCGGAGGTGCTGGCCTCGCCCTATACGCGGATGCCGATCTGGCGCGGCAGCCCGGAGAACATCATCGGCGTGCTGCATGCCAAGGATTTGCTGCGCGCGCTCGATGCCGCTGGCGGCAATGCCGGCAAGCTTGATGTCGCAGGCATCGCCTATTCGCCCTGGTTTGTGCCAGTCACGACTTCATTGACAGATCAGCTCAAGGCGTTTCTCGCCAAGAAGACACACTTCGCGCTCGTCGTCGATGAGTATGGCGAGGTGATGGGCCTCGTCACGCTGGAGGATATTCTCGAAGAGATCGT
>JBOFIL010000377.1:0-3675 GCA_051650165.1 Allobosea sp. | reverse complement strand
TGCGGCGGTTGATGCCATCGGTGACGACCACCTTGTCTCCGGCATCAATGCCATAGAGGCGGCTGTTCGGCACATAGGCGATGACATGGGTCTCGCCATGGAACACATCGACAATGGCATCGCCGCGCTTGGTCACCATGCCGCGGCTCGGCACGCGTGAGCCCACCCGGCCCTCAACCTCGGAGATCAGCTTGCCATCATTGTAGCTGTTCTTCAGCGCGACAATGATCTTCTCAAGCTCGTGCTTGCTCGCCGCCACCTGCTTCAGCTCATCAGCCAGCGTGCGGCTTTCGGCGATGGCCTGCGCTTCCTCGCGCTCGGCCTCGTAGAATTCCCGGATCGCTTCGGCGAGGCGCGATGAGGTGGTGAGCTGGCGCTTGAGCAGGTCATTGAGCTGGTTGACGGAAGCCCGTGCGCGCTTGGCCCGCTCGATGGCAAGTGGCTTCAATGTCGTGAGCGAAACAATGCGGCTCTCGATCTGGATTTCCCGCGCGGCCAGCGTGGTGCGGCGGGTGGAGAGTTCGGCAAGCCGATCAATCACCTCTGTGGAATTCAGCGTGGCAATGGCCTGACCGGCCTGCACCACATCGCCCGGGCGCACATGCATCTTGTCGATGCGGGCCGAATAGTCCGGCGCGACAATCAGGCGCTCTTTCGAGGCCAGGCCATCGGCATCAAGAAAAATAAGTGGGCCGACAAATTGCAGCGCGAGAAAGAAGGCAACGCCGCCAATGGTGGCAAGATAGACCCGGCGCGCGGTGGATTTGCCACCCGCACGCACCTGATTGACGAGGTTGTCTGGCCTCGTGCGTTTACGCAACGCCTTGATCATCTCACCGCCACACGCAACTCAAGCAAAAAAGCGGGCGCGAGCAGACTGGATAACGGGCCTAAGCCCGGCAAGTTCCATATGCGCCCCATAAGCAGCATGCGGCAAAATGGTTCGCGGGCCGTTGAGAGACGCGGTTAATGTTTACTTCCACCTGATCCAGGCATTCACCTTGGGCGGGGCGAATGTATCCGAGCGCGATGTAGAAAAAATCCATTCATCGACGAAGGAATACAGCCTTGCAAAGCGCATCAGATAGCTCTGGAAAGTGCCGTAGAGCAGCACATAAGGCAGGAATTTCCAGTGCGTGTTGTTGCCGGTCGCGATCACTGCGCAGGTGAAGACAAAGAAATCGAGCACCAGCAGGCCGAGCGTGCACGCGAGCAAAATGAGCAGCGCCAGCGCACCGAACTCGGTGAAAAGATACACCATGTAAAACGGGAACACCGCTGCTGCGACCACGGTCAGTATCAGGAACTCGAGCTGATGGATGGTCTCCTTCCAGTTGAAATCAGCACGGAAGGGGTTCAGCACCCACGGATATTTGCGGAAGCGCAGCCAGACAGCGTCCCGCTCCCAGCGGCTTCTCTGGCGCAGCAAATTGAACAGCGTCAGCGGCACATCCGTATAGGCCACGGCCCTATGCGCGAAAGCGAGCTTGTAGCCCGCAAAGCGCAGGCGAAGCGAGATGTCGAGATCCTCGCCCGGCCCTGGGTCCATGCCATTGACGCGATTCCACGCGGTGCGCCGAAACGCGCCAAACGCGCCCGAAATCATGCAGAGCTGGCCGAACAGATCGAGCTGCGCTTTGCCGAGCGTCATGCCTGACAGATATTCGATGTGCTGGAGCGAGGCGATCAGAGACTCCTCGCCATTCTTCGCCAACACGCTGGCCGAGACACCGCCCACCTTGGGATCATGGAAAGGTTCAAGGATCGCCGCGATGGCGTGATGCTCGAAGGTGCAGTCGCAATCGATGACAATGAGAATGTCGCCAGAAGCGAGCCGCGCCGCGAGATTGATGGCCGAGGCCTTGCCGCCGCGGATCTGACAGCCGGCGACCTTGTCCACCAGCCCCTCGCGCTGGAGCCGCTTCATGATCTCGTAGGTTTCGTCCGTCGAGCCCTCAGAGACGCAGACAATCTCAAAATCGTTGAAACTCTGGGTTTTCAGCGATTTCACACCGCGCTCAATCGCGTCCGCCTCATTATGGCCGGCGATCAGCACCGAGACCTTGCCGATATTCGGCGGCGGCTTGGGCGGATCAGGGTTCTTCCTGTCCTTGAGATACATCGCGACAATGGCCGGAAAGCCCATCGCATAACGCGGCACCTCGAACACCAGCGTGAACCAGTAAAGCCCCATCAACGAGACGCCAGGCATGGTGATGAGCAGGTGATAGGCGGTGACGAGGTTGTCGAGATCCAACATCAGGCAAAGGCCGCCACCTGATCGGCACCGAGCACATCATAGCGTGCACCGACAGGAATGGAGAGCGTCTTTTCAAGCTCACCCCGGATTTCCGGCAACGCGGTCTCGACCTTGTCGCGCGTCTCGTTGGAAATGAACACGAGGAAGCTCTCGCCCAGCTCCATGATCTCGGTCTGCGGGTTGAACAGCTCGCGCAGGATCGAGGCATAGAGCGCCACAGTCTCACGCCAGAGCCGCTCGCCAGCAGAGGCCCGCGCTGCGCCGCCCGCATCAAGCCGGATCATCATCACGGCAAAGGGCAGGCCCAGATTTTCATGGCGCGCCGCGAATTGTTTCAGCCTGTCGCGGACGGAAAGCTCGCCGCCGGCGAGATCTCCACGCTCATCGAGCGGGGCGGCAAAGGCAGCCTCCCTGCCCTGCTCGGTCAATCCATACGAGTAGACGGTTTTCGTCTTGACCTTCTCGGCATCGTGCTGGGTTTCGCAATCCATGCAGACAAAGCCGATGGCGGCATCCCCTGTCGTGTGGTTGCAATCATTGCAGATGAACAGCGCCGCCGGCTTGTCATAATCGACTGAGAAATGTTCCAGCGCATGCCGGCATTTGGGGCATGTCATTGATGCGCCATCCGCCGATTTGAAATCCCGCTCCGGCCCCTGATAGCCGCAACGCAGATGGTGGATGATCGGCTCCTCAGTAATATTCGCCGAGCGGCAGTTCGAGCACTCCTCTCGGATATTGAGGCGCGAGGATTGGCATGTCGGGCAGCAATGCAGCCGGTCCACAAACTTGCGCGCCATATGGCCAGTGCGCACCAGGCTTTCCGCCACAGGCACCGCGCCCGCCACAGCCGCCTCATCGAAGAAACGCATCGTGGCCTTGAGCGATGGGTCACGCCGCGGGTTCATCTCGCGCTCACGCACCGCAAGCCGCGCCATCAGCATGGCCCGCGCATCGCGCGTGCGGAAATAGGATTCCGGCAGGCTCTTGACCCGGTCCATCACCGGCTCAAGCTCCTTGATGGTTTCGGCGAGGCCCCGCCCGGTGAGCGCCGAGAGCGAAGCATCGGCTCGGGTGCCGGCGCGGCCCGACGCATCGATGATCGGCACCACGGCAGCAGCAGCAGCCGGCATCCAGCTAGTCAAAAGGTTGATGCCTGATGGGTCGGTCAGCACCACAATGTCGGGCGTCTGGCCGCGCTCTTTTTGCTGGCGCACACCTTCGGGCAGCAGTTCGGCAGAGAGCGGTGCCGGCAGCGCCAGCACCACCGCGCGGTCCGGCACGGTGAGCGTGGGAAGTTGCAGTTCGGGCTTCGGCTCTTCGGCGTGAACGCCAGCCGCTTCCGCGATGCGCTCCGGCGCAATCGTGCTCGCCAGCATCGCATCAACAAGGCTGGCGGATTTGGAATAGGCGGT
>JBOFIL010000376.1:0-4196 GCA_051650165.1 Allobosea sp. | reverse complement strand
GACCGCGTCAGCGCGATCGAGACCCAGCGCGTGGTCACCGAGACCACCATGCCTGCCAAGAAGCCGGGTGAGCTGTTCACGATCATCATCAATGAGGATCTGCTGCGCGACATGGAGACCAGGGGGCTTGCGCCGCGCTGGACCGAGGCCCTCAAGCAGCTTGGCGACAAGCTCGGTTTTGATATGCCACTGATCGGTTTTGTGCCGGATGGCGCGGTCGATGGCATGAAATTCTTCATCGAGGGCGTGCCGACTGCCTCGATCCGGAGCGATGAATGCGATGATGATGATGCCGTGCTGAACTGGATGGCGCGCTGCGTCGAGCGGGATTGCTCGCGCGCC
Source organism: Allobosea sp. (assembly GCA_051650165.1). GTDB lineage: Bacteria > Pseudomonadota > Alphaproteobacteria > Rhizobiales > Beijerinckiaceae > Allobosea. The sequence goes on along the minus strand of JBOFIL010000376.1, from coordinate 3,854 downwards.
TTTGATGTTGAGGCCGCCGTAGCCTGGCTGAGCCGCCAGCGCGAGCGCCACCCCAAGTTGACCGCCGATGTCGACCAGACCGTGACAACGCTTCTCGTGGTCGATTTCTGCCGCGAGTTGCTGGAGGATGGCCTCCCCCTCACACAATCGCGCATGATCCTCGAAACAATGATGCGTGCGCAGAAATATGGCGGCAAGGTTGTCGATATGGTCGATGCCTGCCGTCTGCTGATGAAGCGCTCGATCACCTCGCGCTTCACCGATGAGGATGGGCAGGTCAATCTGGTGATCTGTTCGCCCGATGCCGAAAACGTCCTTCGTCGCGCAGCCGAGCAGACCGCCGGCGCGCGTGCTGCGCCCGCAATTGGCGAAGAGGTCCGCCGGCTGCTCGCCCAGGTGCGCGAGGTCGAGGACAAGATGGGCGAGGAGGGCCGCCCGGTCGCGCTTGCCGTGCCGTCCGATATGCGCCGCTCCACCCGCACATTGCTGGGCATTCAGTCCAGCCAGATTCCGGTGGTGGCATTCTCGGAGCTTGAGGCTGGTTCTCGCCTGCGCACCGTGCTCGTGCTCACCGCCCAGATGCAGGGTTTCAGCCCGCAACAGGCGGCCCGCCAGAATGCGCCGCAGGGTGGCGCTCCCCAAGGTGGCCCACCGCAAGCCGCAGTCGGGCGTGTGAACTGACCCAAGCCGGCGCGGGCGGGCTGAAGCTACACGCGCAGCCCAGTCTTCAGGTCAATGCGGGTCACCTCGATGCTCTCGCCGACCATTCGTCGATGCTCGACCTGGATCGGTTCGCTCGCAGCAGGATCGATCCGGATCAGATGCCAGGCTGCGGGCTCATGCCGGCCATCATCCGCGCCGGAAGCCGAGGCGACGCCCAGGATCGGCACCGGGCGTGCAGGGCCTGGCCGATGCGCGAGACTGGTGCGGTGATTGTGGCCATGAATGACCAGCTCCGCGCCGGCCCTTGCCAGCATGGCCTCGAAGCTTGCTGCATCATCCAGCCGGCGCAGGATTTTCGCGCCGCCCTCGTGCGGGGCGTGGTGAACCATGATGATGCGGGTGAGCCCCAGCGAGCCTGCATAGCGTAGCAGCGCTTCAGCCCGGTCAATCTGGTCTTGCCCAAGCTGGCCTGTGGCCAGAAATGGCAAGGTTGGCACGGCGCTCGACATGCCAATCAGCGCCACAGGCCCGCGCAGTCTCAGATAGGGAAATCCCGGCGCGCCATCATCGCTTGTGGTGTGCGCACCAAAGCGGGCAAGGCATTGATCAAGCGCGCCGGCCGCATAGGCGTCATGGTTGCCTGGCACGAAGCTGACATGATCCGGGCTCCCCAGCCGCGTCATGAAGGCCTTCGCTGCCTCGAACTCTTGGCCAAGGCCGATATGGCCAAGATCGCCCGTCATGGCGATATGGCTCGGATTTTGCGCGGCAATATCGTTCAGCACCTTGTCCAGCACGGCCATGTCATGGATATGGCTGCGGCGGTATCGCCAGTTGAGATAGCCGGTAAGGCGCTTGTTCATCAGCGCGCGCCATGAGACGAACGGCACGGGCGACAGATGCGGATCGGACAAATGGGCGAGCGTGAACATGGCAGCGACATGACTGCGGATGCGCCGCCGGTCAAGCCGGAGGGGTTCCGTTTCCGGCCTGTCTCGCGCCTTCTCCACCTGTGGTGGCGCTTCAGCCGTGGCATGACGCTGGGTGTGCGCGGGCTGGTGATTGATGGCGAGGGCCGCGTGCTGCTGGTGCGGCACAGCTACATGCCGGGCTGGCATCTGCCGGGAGGCGGGGTCGAGCCCGGCCAGAGCCTCGCCGATGCGCTGGAAGCTGAGTTGGCACAAGAGGCCAACATTATTCTGGAAGGATCGCCGCGCTTTCTCGGTTTTTATTTCAATGCCGGCATCTCGCAGCGCGATCATGTCGGTGTGTTCGTGGTGCGCGCCTTTCGTCAGACCGCGCCGCACGTGCCTGACCGGGAAATCCGCGAGGCGAAATTCTTCGCGCGCGATGTCCTGCCGCCAGATGTCACCGCCGGTACGCTCAGGCGCATTGCAGAGGCCTTGGATGACGCGCAGATCACTCCTCGCTGGTGATTGCACATCGCGCCGCTGGACGTGCGCGCAACTGCCGTTTATGTCGCGATGATGACAGCTCGCGAGCAGATATGTCCCGCACCATGGCAGCGACGAGGCTGAATGCGCCTCGCCGGGTTTTTGGTCGTCTCATGCAGAAGCCAATGCCCCCATGCTCTCCATTTCGGGCTGAACATCCATGACATCGCTGCCGCTTTCCATCCGCGCTGAATTGCCCTTTGATCATGATGCCATCGAGCGCCTGCATCAGCGCGCCTTCGGGCCGGGCCGGTTTGCTCGCACGGCCTATCGTTTGCGCGAAATGGCAGGCGAAGACGCGGTGTTCGGCTTCACGGCGCATGTCGGCACATTTCTGGCTGGCTCGGTGCGGTTGACGCCGGTGCTGGCAGGAGCTGTGAATGCCGCGATGCTTGGCCCGCTGACTGTGGACCCGGCTTTCGAGGGCAAGGGCATCGGCGCAGCACTCATGAGCGAGGGCATCGGTGATGCGCGCAAGCGCGGCATTGCGCTCATCCTGCTTGTCGGGGATTTAGCCTATTACAGCCGCTTCGGTTTCAAGCCTGTGCCGCCGGGGCACATCATCTTACCCGGCCCGGTTGACCCGGCCCGGTTCCTTGCGCTGGAGCTAAGCGAAGGCGCGCTCAAGCTTGGAGGCGGACAGGTGTCGCCACCTGTTTCCTAGCCGCTCAAGCCGTTTTTTTCCTGAAGCGCCCGCCTTCGCCAAGCCATGCTGCCAGCAGTGGCCCGAGCAGTAGCAGCAGGCCGGCAAGACCAAGGAAGGCCGGCGCGACCGAGACGCCGCGCACCACGGATGAATCCGAGATGCGCAGGCCGATCCAGTCTGATCCGGCGTATTGCGTGCCGCTGCGCATGGAGACGATGCGCGGTAGATCGACACTTGCTGATGCATCTCGCCCGATGCGCCGCGCGGAACCGCGCGTTGCCTCAGCCAATGGTGCCAGGCGCGTGGGGTCGCTTGCCACTTCGGCAAGTTCGCGCGGGTTCTCTGGCCCGACACTGACAAAGGCTGAAAGCGTTCCGCTTGTCAGCTTGTGCAGCCCAAGCTCCGCTGCCTGATAGCGCGCCGTGAACAGGCCGGGCTTGCCGGGCTCCAGATCAATGCGCCGCTCATTGCCGCCGGGCGGCGTGATCGTGATGGGTCCGGTCGTCTCATTTAGCGTCTGCCGCTCGATTTCGATGTTGCGGCCACGGGCAGTGGCACGTAGCGCCTCTTCTTCGAGATCAGGCTCGCGCATCAGCCAATGTGACAGCCGCCTCAACAAATCGACATGCGGCCCGCCCTCACGAAAACCCCGCGCCCAAAGCCAGGCATGATCGGAGAGAAACAGCGCAACACGGCCCTTGTCCTCGCGAGACAGCATCAGGAGGGGGCGCCCATCAGGGCCATCGAGCACATTTGCACCGGGGTTTGCGCCCGCTCTGGCGCGGGTGCCGATCAGCCGGAGCCATTCGCCCCATTTCGGCGGCTCAGCCTCGCCGCCCGGAAGATCGCGGCTGACAGGATGGCGCTTGCCCAGCGCGCTGATGCGGGCCTTGAAGGCTTCCTCGATCAAGCGGCCATCCGGCTGCGCCGGCAGCACCTGCCCCAGCGGTGTGCGATAGAGGCTTCCCGGCCCGGCATATTCCGGCCCCGCCGCGACCAGCAGCGCCCCGCCCTCGCGCACATAGCGCACGATGTTCTCATAGTAGACCAGTGGCAGAATATTCTGGTTGGCGTAGCGATCGAAGATGATC
>JBOFIL010000375.1:0-6427 GCA_051650165.1 Allobosea sp. | reverse complement strand
TGCCGACAGCGCCGGAGCGCGAGCCATAGGTGCCCATGCCCATCTGCACCTTGTCGGTGTCGCCATGCACGATGGAGACATTCTCTATGGGGATGCCGAGACGATCGGAGACCAACTGCGCGAAGGTGGTCTCGTGGCCCTGGCCATGGCTGTGCGAGCCGGTGAGAACCTCCACCGTGCCGACCGGATTGACGCGAACCTCGGCCGATTCCCACAGGCCGACGCCCGCGCCAAGCGAGCCGACCGCCGCGGAGGGGGCAATGCCGCAGGCCTCGATGTAGGACGAGAAGCCAATGCCGCGCAGCTTGCCTTCCTTTTCGGAGGCGCGCTTGCGCTTGCCGAAGCCTTTGTAGTCAGCGATTTCAAGCGCCTTCTTCATCGATGCGCCGTAATTGCCGGCATCATACATCATGATCACGGGCGTCTGGTGCGGGAAGGATGTGATGTAGTTTTGTGTGCGGAACTTCGCAGGGTCTTGCCCCAGTTCGCGTGCCGCAACCTCGACGAGGCGCTCGACCACGAAGGTCGCCTCGGGGCGTCCTGCTCCGCGATAGGCATCGACCGGGGCAGTGTTGGTGTAGACCGCATCCACCTCGGCATAGACCGCCGGGATGTTGTATTGGCCAGACAGAAGCGGCGCATAGAGATAGGTCGGCACAGACGATGAAAACGTGGAGAGATAGGCGCCAAGATTGGCTGTGGTCTTCACGCGCAGGCCGGTGATCTTGCCATTGCCGTCCATGGCCAGCTCGGCCTGGGTGACATGGTCGCGCCCATGCGCATCGGAGAGGAAGGCCTCGGTGCGGTCCGCCGTCCATTTCACCGGGCGGCCCACCTTCTTTGCTGCCCAGACGCAAATGGTCTCCTCGGCATAGATGAAGATCTTGGAGCCAAAGCCGCCGCCAACATCGGGCGCGATCACGCGCAATTTGTTCTCAGGCGCAATGCCGATGAAAGCAGACAACACCAGTCGCGCCACATGCGGGTTCTGGCTGGTGGTGTAGAGTGTAAATGCACCCTCCCCAGTGTCGTAATCGCCGATGGCCGCGCGCGGCTCCATCGCGTTCGGCACCAGCCGGTTGTTGACGAGGTCAAGCCTGGTGATGTGCTTGGCGGCCTTGAAGGCCTTGTCGGTCGCGGCCTTGTCGCCCAGATGCCAGTTAAACACCGTGTTGGCCGGCGCTTCCGCATGGATCAGGGTCTTGGCGGAAGCTGCCGTGGCGGTATCGACCACCGCCGGCAGATCCTTGTAATCCACCTTCACCGCTTCCGCCGCATCGCGCGCCTGCGCGAGGGTGTCGGCGATGATCACGGCAACATGATCGCCGACATAACGTACCTTGCCATGGGCGAGCGCCGGATGTGCGCCCGCTTTCATGGGCGAGCCATCCTTGGAGTGGATCATCCAGCCGCAGATCAGCCCGCCGATCTTGTCGGCTGCCAGATCGTCGCCGGTGAGGATGGCGACGACGCCCGGCATCGCCTTCGCCTTCTTGGCATCAATGCCTTTTATCTCGGCATGGGCATGGGGCGAGCGCAGGAAATAGGCATAGGCCTGTCCCTGGCGGTTGATGTCATCCGTGTAGCGGCCTTTGCCGGTGATGAAGCGGTGGTCTTCCTTGCGGCGAACTGGTGCGCCGATGCCTGTCGCGGACATATGGGTTCCTCCCAGAAATGGATTGGCGGTGGGCAAATGGCCGTCGCGGCAAGCTTTGCCGCGTGGTGGTCGGTTGCCGTTATTCCGCTGCCTGCTTCATCTTTTTCTTGGCACCGGCCATCGCCTCGGCTCCTGCCGCCACTGCTTTCACGATGTTGTGGTATCCGGTGCAGCGGCAGATATTGCCCTCCAGCTCCTCGCGGATCGTGGCTTCATCCAGCGCATGGCCCTTGCGGTTCACAATATCGACGGCAGACATGATCATGCCCGGTGTGCAGAAGCCGCATTGCAGCGCGTGGTGCTCGCGGAAGGCTTCCTGCATCGGGTGCAGCGCCTCGCCATTGGCCAGCCCCTCGATGGTGGTGACATGCGCGCCCTCGCATTGCAGCGCGAGCGTGGTGCAGCTCTTCACCGCATGACCATCAACATGCACCACGCATGCGCCGCATTGGCTGGTGTCACAGCCGACATGCGTGCCGGTGAGCAGCAAGTTCTCACGAATGAATTGCACCAGAAGCGTTCTGGGATCGATCTGACCAGTGACGGCGCGGCCGTTCACCGTCATCGAGACGGTTACCATTGAGCTTTCTCCTCCACACGGGCCGGATTGGTCCGGCCTTCTTGCACACGTGCCGGATTTGTCCGGCTTGTTTTCTGAAACGGCCAGTATGCTCTGGCCTTTCGATGGCAGCCATCAGACCTTGAAGGCACAATTTCGCTGTCATTCCGGCGCGTATCCTGCGCGCGAAACGAGTGGTTTGCTTCAGTCTGTATAAATTCAAAACTGATGTTGGACCCGCATTTTTGCGGGGTCAAGTCGCTTGTTGCGAAAAAAGATGCGTCAAATCAGGCCGAATTTCGGCAAAACAGGAATTGGAGCCGCTTCGCCTGCCGCAAAAAGGTCACGCTTCGCTTTTCACCGCTTCCTCGAAATTGGCGAAGAACTCATCGGCATATTTCTTGGCGACGCTGTTGATGAGCCGCGCACCCAATTGCATGATCTTCCCTCCCACCTGCGCCTCCACATCATAGGCGAGAAGCGTGCCGCCTTCAGGAGCATCAGTGAGCGTCACTCTTGCGCCGCCTCGCGCATGGCCGGCAATGCCGCCCTCGCCCTCACCCTGGATGCGATAGCCATTGGGCGGATCGAGATCGACAAGCTCCACCTTGCCGTGGAAGGTGGCCTTCACGGGGCCGATCTTGACCTTGACCACCGCAGAGAAATGCGTGCCATCCTCCTGGGTGAGTTCCTCGCAGCCGGAGATGCATGCCTTGAGCGTGGCGGCATCATTCAGCTTTGCCCACACCGTCTCGCGGCTGGCCGGCAATGTCACCTCGCCGGTCATGGTCATTGACATGGCGTGTCTCTCCCATCTGTGATGGCTGCATGATCAGGCAGCCGGGCCGGAATGCCAAGAGGATCATTCGGCATGGCGGCCTTTTGTAAAAGCCTGTTCGCCTTTCTCAGGCTCGTGAGGCAAGCTAGCATCTCGATGATTGAGCCGGCTGAGGAATACGCATGGCACTGCAAGCTGATCTGACAAGCCCGTTCCTGCGTGATCCTGCCTTCGATGCCATCATGGGCAGCAACGGGCTGGTGCAGCGCATGATCGAGTTTGAGGTCAAGCTCGCCCGCGTTGAGGCACGCATCGGTCTTATTCCCCCTGAAGCGGCAAGGCTGATCGAGCAGACGGCTTCGCCTGCGCTTATCGACATGGCTGTGCTTGCCGAGGCGGCGGCCATTGCCGGCAATCCTGCCATTCCGCTCGTCAAGATGCTGATGGCTGGTCTGCCTGATGATGCCGCGCGCTATCTGCATTGGGGCGCGACCAGCCAGGATGCGATGGATACCGCGTTGGTCATGCAGCTCGGCGAGGTCATCGCGCAGATGCTGGACCGGCTGCGCGCGCTTGGCGACATTCTCGCGGGGCTTGCCGAGACGCATCGCGCCACGCCGCTTGCAGCCCGCACCTTGCTGCAACAGGCACTGCCAACCACCTTCGGCGCGAAAGCTGCCGGCTGGCTGATGCCGGTGATGCGCCACATGCAGCGGCTCAAGGCACTCAGGCCGCGCTTGCTCGTCATACAGTTTGGCGGGGCGGCTGGTACGCGCGCGGCGCTTGGCGGGGCAGGCGATCTGGTCTCGCGCTCGCTGGCGATGGAGCTGGGGCTCGATCCATCACCGCTGCCCTGGCACACGGCGCGCGATAGCCTCTCCGAATTTGCCGCGGTGTGCGGGCTGATCTGCGGCTCGCTTGGCAAGATCGCGCAGGATGTTGCGCTCCTGATGCAGACCGAGATCGGCGAGGTGCTGGAAGGGGCTGCACCCGGCAAGGGCGGCTCCTCGACATTGCCGCACAAGCGCAACCCTGTTGCCACCCATGCCATGCTGGCGATTGCGCGGCTCAGCCCCGGCCTTGTCGGCACCATGATGGCGACGCAGGTGCAGGCGCATGAGCGCGCCGTGGGTGATTGGCCGGCGGAATGGGTGGTGTTGCCTGATCTGGTCAGCCATACAGGGGCTGCGCTGAACCACGCTCTCGCCATGTTGCCCGCACTTGAAATTCGTACCGAAGAGATGCGCGCCAATCTCGATGCGACCAAGGGCCTTGTGATGGCCGAGTCTGTCATGATGGCGCTGGCGCAGCATATCGGGCGTGGTGCGGCACAACACGTCGTTGAACTCGCCAGCCGCGATGCTGCCCGGCAGAAGCGTCACCTTGCCGAGGTTCTGGCGGCGGACACTGCGGTGACCACCTATCTCGATGCTGGCCAGCTGATGACCCTTACATCTCCAGAGGCATATCTTGGCGATGCCATTGCCCTCGCAGATGCGGGCGTCGCGCTCTGGGGCCGGCATCTGGCCGGAGCGGCCTGAGGCTCAGGCTAGCCCATCCAGGAATACGCTGGCCTCGCGCGCGATCTCGGCGCGCCGCTCCGGCGTCATTTTTTCCAGCGTGCGATAGGGCATGGCCATGCGCGGGTTCTTCGCCAGCTGTTTCTCGTTGCGGATCAGGAAATCCCAATACAGGGGGTTGAACGGGCAGGCATCAGGCCCTGATTTCAGCTTGGGGTCATGCCGGCACCCGGCGCAATAATCCGACATGCGGTCAATATAGGCACCAGATGCCGCATAGGGCTTGGAGCCCAGCACCCCGCCATCGGCAAACAGCACCATGCCATGCACATTGGGCAGCTCCACCCATTCATAGGCATCGGCATAGACGATGAGGAACCATTCCTCGATCTCGGCTGGCTTGATGCCCGCCAGCAGCGCGAAATTGCCCAGCACCATCAGCCGCTGGATGTGATGGGCATAGGCCGAGCGCTTGGTGTCAGCCACGCACTGCGCCATGCAGTTCATCGATGTCGGCGCGCCCCAGTAGAGCGCAGGAAGGGGGCGGCTGGCTTCCAATGCGTTGGTCTCAGCATAGGCCGGCATCATGTGCCAATAAATGCCGCGCACATATTCGCGCCAGCCAATGATCTGGCGGATGAAACCCTCGACAGCATTGAGCGAGGCGCGGCCCTTGTCGTAGGCCGCTTCTGCGGCTTGCGCGCATTCAAGCGGATCGAGCAGGCCAATGTTGATGTAGGGCGAGAGCAGCGCATGGAACAGGAAGGGCTCGCCCTGCTTCATCGCATCCTGGTAATCACCGAAGCCATCAAGACAATGCGCGATGAAATGATCGAGCGCTGCCAGCGCATCGCCCCGTGTCACCGCCCAGCCGAAGGGCTCCAGATCGCCGAAATGATCCGCGCAGCGCGAGCCTACCATGGCGATCACGTCGTGCGTGGTGGCGTCTGGCTGGAAGCGCTGGCGCACAGGCGGCTTCACGCCTGCCGGCAACCGCTTGCGGTTCTCGGCATCAAAGTTCCATTGGCCGCCGGCGGGCTGGTCGCCCTCCATCAAGAGCCCGGTCTTGCGCCGCATCTCGCGATAGAAAAACTCCATGCGATAGGATTTGCGCCCGTCAGCCCACGCCCCGAACTCTGCGCGTGAACAGATGAAGCGCGTATCATCGCGTATATGCAGCGCAATGGGCAGCTCCTCGCGCCAATCGGCCAGCATCTCAGCAACGCGCCATTCGCCGGGCTCGGTGATGATCACCTGATCTGGGTTGTGGCGCGCAATGGCTCGTTGAAGCTCGCCAGAAAAGCTACCGGTATTCGCCGGGTCATCGAGGCGCACATAGTCAACTGTGATGCCTTCCGCGCGCAGTTCCAGCGCAAAATGGCGCATGGCCGAGAGGATGAAGGCGATCTTCTGGCGATGATGGCGCACATATGTCGCCTCTTCCATCACCTCCACCATCAGCACCACATCGCGCGCAGGATTGAGCCCGTTCAGGCTTGAGATACCGCGGGTGAGCTGATCGCCAAGGATGAAGCGCAGCGTGGTCATCCGCATGCCGCCGTCTTGTGCGCCGTAGCGATGCGAATTGCCCCAGGGGATTCGACTTTTGTCGCAAAGCGCCTAACCTCTGTCACCCAGGCGCGGCGCAGTGTGTGGCGCGCTATAGGGCCAATGCTTGAGGGGGACATCATGAGTTCAATCATCCTGCTGGTTATCCAGCTCTTCGGCGGCGCCATTGCCGGCAAGTTCGCGGGCGGCGCAACGGGCAACAGCCTTGGCGGCAATGGTAATCTGATTGCCGGCGCGGTCGGGGGTCTGCTCGGCGGGCAGACACTGGGTGGTCTTCTCGCCATGGGCAGCAGCGGCCTCGACATCGGCAGCATTATTTCCGGCTTCGCCTCGGGCGGTATTGG
>JBOFIL010000374.1:0-4807 GCA_051650165.1 Allobosea sp. | reverse complement strand
AGGCTCGGGCACCTGTTCGGCTTCAAAGACAGGCTTTGGTTCTATCGGTGCAAAAACCGGGACTATTTCTTGCTTCGCAGGCTCTTGCTTCGCAGGCTCTTGCTTCGCAGGCTCGAAACTGGGCGCCTCGACCTTGGGAGCTTCAACCTTGGGAAGCTCGACTTTGATGGGCTCTGGCTCGGGCAGCACAGGGGGCGGAGCCGCATATTCAGCCTCGATGCGCTGCGCAGCATCATCGAGCGCTGCGGCCTGGGCCGAAATCTGTACCTCTGAAAGCGCGGGCTGGATGGTGCGCAATTGCCCGACCAGCGCACCGCGTGCGCGCTCATAGATCGAGCGACGCGCCTCCGCCGTGTTTACCGGCAGCGCTGCCACTGCTCTTGCAAGGACCGGATAGAAATCAGCCATATCGATGCCAATGTCTGCGCAAGAGCTTCACGTCAACCCTCGAACGGATTTTGCACCAGAATGGTGTCATCGCGTTCAGGGCTGGTCGAGAGAATCGCGACAGGCGCGCCGATCAACTCTTCAATGCGGCGCACATACTTGATTGCCTGCGCCGGCAGCTGCGCCCAGCTGCGCGCGCCCGCGGTTGAGCCATCCCAGCCATCAAACTCTTCATAGATCGGCTTGACGCGTGCCTGTGCGTTCTGGCCAGCCGGCAGATGATCAATGACCTTGCCGTCCAGCTCATAGCCGGTGCAGATGCGAATGGACTCGAAGCCATCGAGAATGTCGAGTTTCGTCAGTGCAATTCCATCAATACCAGAGGTGCGCACGGTCTGGCGCACCAGCACGGCATCAAACCAGCCGCAGCGGCGCTTGCGCCCGGTGACAACACCGAACTCCTTGCCCTTCTGGCCGATCAACTCGCCAATGTCGTCATTGAGTTCGGTGGGGAATGGCCCTTCGCCCACGCGTGTGGTGTAGGCCTTGGCGATGCCGAGCACATATCCGATAGCCCCAGGCCCAAGCCCGGAGCCAGTGGCTGCCTGCCCCGCCACGATGTTCGAGGAGGTCACGAAGGGATAGGTGCCATGGTCCACATCGAGCAACGCACCCTGCGCGCCTTCAAACAAGATGCGCTTTCCGGCGCGGCGCTGCTCATCAAGCAGACGCCAGACCGAATCGGCATAGGGCAGAATCTTGGGCGCAATGGCGTTGAGTTCCGCGATCAAGCCGCCTGCGTCCACCTCGCCAATGCCGAGGCCACGGCGAAGCGCATTGTGATGCGCGAGCAGGCGCTCGACCTTGGCCGGCAGGATGGATGGATCAGCCAGATCCACCACGCGGATGGCGCGGCGGCCTACCTTGTCCTCATAGGCGGGGCCGATGCCGCGCTTGGTGGTGCCGATCTTGAGGCCTGAATTCGATGTCTCGCGGAAATGGTCCAGCTCGCGGTGCAGCGGCAGGATCAGCGTGGCATTGTCGGCAATGCGAAGATTCTCGTGAGAAATCTCAACGCCCTGCCCGCGCAGCTTGTCGATTTCCTCGACCAGATGCCACGGATCAACCACCACGCCATTGCCGATGACCGAGAGCTTACCGGAGCGCACAATGCCTGAAGGCAGCAGCGAGAGCTTGTAGGTGACGCCATCGATGACGAGCGTATGGCCTGCATTGTGCCCGCCCTGGAAACGCACCACCACATCGGCCTGGCTGGAAAGCCAGTCGACAAGCTTGCCCTTGCCCTCATCGCCCCATTGGGCACCAACCACAACCACATTCGCCATATCGCGTTCCGCCTGCCACCGGACGTGATTGTCCGGGAAGATTGCCGTCCTCAAACGAAAAACCCCGGCGCAAGGCCGGGGTGATCAGGGACATCTCGTGTCCCTTCCTTGCAGCCCCTCATGGGCCATTGAGGGGGGAGAGGTCAAGAAGACAAACCTCAGCGGATGCGTTTATGAACCCCAGGCAGCATCACGCAGGCGTGCAGACTCGGTCGCAATAAAGTTTACCGGTGCGAATGTTGTCTCGGGGAACACATAGGTCGTGGGAATCGGCCTGTCTGGATTGTTCGGATCGCGCGGGGTCAGAACCGTATTCAACCCGAGCAAAAGCTCTTGTGCATTCGAAGGATTGCCAAACAGGCTTGGAGCAACGGCCTTGCTGCCGACAGCCAGAAGATCATTCAAGAGCTTCTCTGTTTTTCCCTTCAGGAAGAAGCCGACAACGGTCTTGGTTGCGTCGATGGTTGTGTTGGCAAAAGACCGTGAGAGGTTCTCGACATCCTTGCCTTCGGCCGTCAGCTGGGTCAGGGCGCGGCCGAATGAGCCTATGAAATAAGCCCTTGCATCAACAGAGGTATATTCAGTCCGGCCCGAGAAAACCTCTGATTGAGAGAATATGGCGAGCTGATCGGCATTGAGCTGGGCGATGTTGGTTGTGCCGTCTGCATTGAGGGGAACAATATAGTTGGGCGGCACAGTCATCAGACTTGCGATGGCTTTCAGATCAGAAAACCGCTCGCCTTCGATCATGTTTTTCAGATAGGTCGCAAAGGCCCGGCCATTCGGATTTCCAACATTCGTGGCATCGATATTGTCTTCCTTGTAGAGCCGGAACAGGAAATTGTTCGGGTCTTGCAAGATCACATTCGTCAAGGCACCCAGAAGCCTGTCCTTGGCTGGTGAGGCCACGGAATCCAGCGACACCATCACTGATTCAAATATCTGCGCCTGTTTGTCCTTGAGCGTGGCTGCATCAAGGTTCACGAAGAACTTCTCTAGGCTGCCCGGTATTGCAGTGGCTGACCCGGCCTCACCTTGATAGCTGAATGTGTTCAGAAACTGTGGGGTGCCTATCGCTGCGGCGATCTGGCCAGACTGCTGCTGGGTCAGCGGCCTGATGATGGCATCCAGGGTTTCGACCTTGTTCGGCGCCGTTTGAACGCCCGCGATCAGATTGGGGATCGCAGCTGCCAGCGCAGGCGAACGGAACAGTGTGGAGGTTCCGACAGGCAATGAGATTGCGTTTGCCAAGGCGGCAATCCGCTGATTGGCAATCGTCTCGATGGATGGAGAACCAACCGGCAGGTTGTCAGCGCCTTCAACGATCACGGCGTTGCGGGCAATGCTTTCAGCAAAAAATCCAACACCGAGTTGACGCGTTGTCAGTGAGCCTTCACCCGCAGGCGCATTGCTTGCACCCGCAATCTGGCTGAAGAAGCCATTGATGCTCTGCACCCGCTGCGCGTCAGTCGGTGATGCGCCTGCCCCTGGCAGGCCTGACCACAATGATGTGGCGATGGAGTCGAGAAACTGCACGAACTGGCGCGCTTTTACCGGCTGAGCGCCGCTAAGGGACAGTTCGGACATCGTGTTGATGAAGTAGGCGAGGTTGCCGCGGCCCACGGGGCCAAGCGAGTCAGGCATTGCGCCCGCGAGCCAGGTGTACAAATCCTGTTTGGTGATGATGGAGTTGAATATTCGCTCCACCTCAGGGCTCGCAAGTCCCAGATCGCGCCTCTCCAGCAGCGCGTTGATCTGCGCAAAACTCAAGGGTGTGGTTGAAGCCGGTGACGCATCGTTTGATGGCGCAATGCGGTTATCGGCTGATGTGGTGTTTGTAGATTGGGAAGCCTCAGCGGCGCTCGCATTCAGAAAATCGTCAAATGACGTGGGAACAAAAGCGTCAGCCGTTGGCCTCAAGTTATTGAGGGCAATGCTGCCGGACATGGTATTTCCTTCACAAGTGTCAGGCCAAGATTGGCATCTGCTACTGGTGAGAAGTGTGTAACAGGCCGTTGTCGAGCCGATGAAATAATAAAGAAAGATTTATGAACGATCGAAAAAATACAATAACTTATCAATCAATCATATATATTATTTTTAACTTATAAAACTAGAGATATATAAAATATAACTTTATACATGAGTTGAATAAAGCAGGAATTAATATATTTTTACATTCTGCCGCTGATAATCTCGCGGTCAGCCGGCCAGCGCATCCGCCAGGCGAGGCGGATCTCGCGGGCCTCATTGGGCTTCATGTCGAGCGTCCAGCCCATGACGCCGCGCTTGTCGCCGATCTGCTTCTCGGTGGGCGGCGTTGTTTCCTTCATCATCTCGACGACGATGGCGGTGTTTTCCGAGACGGGCACGCGGTCTATCACCTGCACCTTCATCGGCTCCTTGTGCAGGTTCTGGATCGTTGTCTTGTGATCCGACAATTGTCGGCGTGCGGAGAGCGCCCAGGCCGGGTCATTGTCCTGCCGGCGTATGGGGCTGCGTGTGGCCTTGATGCGATCATCCGCGCCAAAGCCCAGTTCGACCTTGTCGCCGGAGGGCGTGAAAGCGATACGGCCCTTGCCGACGAACGCCCCATCGCGTGTCAGGTTGATCTCGCCGGCCAAAAGCGGCGCCTCATCCGTTTGCACAAAGCTCGCCGAGAGATAGGCGGTGGTGTCGAGCGCGGGCGTGATGCGGGCGATCAGCTCCGGCGCGATCTCGCGGGAGGCGAGCCGCACCGATTTGCGCGCGCCATCGCCCGTCACGCTGACGCGGCCCGGCGCGGCATAGCTGGCGGAGAAGGCGCTGACCTCGGCTTCCGCCTCACGCTCCTGCGCAACAATTGCCGGCGCGCCGGCAGCCATCGGCGCAGCGCTGAGCGCTTCCTTGGCGCGGCTCATATCAGCTGAGCTGCGCTCTATCTGCCCGCGTGCCATGGGCTGAACAAAAGCGGGGTCGAAGAGGTTCACCGTCTGCGTTGGCAGATCAGGCGCAGCTGTGCCGCGCGCCACGCGCTGGGTGGAAAGCGTCAGTTTCGCCTCATTCCAATCCTCGCCGGTGCGCTGGATGATGTC
>JBOFIL010000373.1:0-1241 GCA_051650165.1 Allobosea sp. | reverse complement strand
CGGCACCTTGATCGAGATGCAGTCCAAATCTGGCAAGGTTGCCATCGCAGATGTGCGCCGGGTGGCTGAGGGGCTGAGCCTTGGCGAGCCCGAGGTGCAGGAATTTGGCGACAAGGGCGAGGTCTCGATGCGCTTTGGCTTGCAGCCGGGCGGCGAGCAGGGCCAGAAGATTGTCACAGACAAGGTGCGCGCCGCGTTCAGCGCCGATTACGATTTTCGGCGCATCGAGGTGGTGGGCCCACGTGTTTCGGGCGAACTGGTGCAGTCTGGCACCATTGGCGTCATCCTCGCGATCCTGGCAGTGCTGATTTACCTGTGGTTCCGGTTCGAATGGCAGTTCGCGCTGGGCGCTGTCATCGCCACCTTGCACGATCTCATCCTCACCATCGGGTTTTTCTGCCTGTCACGCATCGAGTTCAACATGACCTCGATTGCCGCGATCCTCACCATTGTTGGTTATTCGCTCAACGACACGGTGGTGGTGTTTGACCGCATTCGTGAATTGATGCGCAAATACAAGAAGATGCCGATCTCGGAGCTGCTCGATCTTGCCATCAACGAGACATTGGCGCGCACCTTCCTCGTGTCGTTCACGGCCGCGCTGGCGCTGGTGGCGCTCGTCATTTTCGGCGGCAATGTCATCTCGTCCTTTTCGTGGGCGATGTTGTTCGGCGTGATTGTCGGCACCTATTCGTCGATCTTTATCGCCGCGCCTGTGCTGATCTATCTCGGCCTCAAGACTGGCGAAGGCCAGTTCTCCGAGAAGGCCGAGGCCAACGCCAAGCTCGCTGGCAAGCCAGTGGTTTAAACGACGTGGCCAAGCTCGAACGCAAGTTCGAAGGCTTCGTTCCGGGGCGCTGGCCAATTGATGCCTATAGCCAGGGCGGGTTTCGCTTTGCGGAGATGAGCCATCGCGGCGCAATCCTCGCTCTTCCGGCTGGCGTCAGCATCTTGCAGGTGGCATCAGCGGATCAGGTGAGCGCCGAAAACCTTTGCACGGTTCTGGCAGAGGATTCAGGCGTGGATTTTCTCATCATCGGTACGGGGGCCCTGCCAGTCAGCATTTCCCAGCCCGTGCGCGAGGCTTTGCGCGAGCGGCGCATCTCGTTAGAGGCCATGACGACGCCCGCCGCCATCCGCACCTATCATGTGCTGGTGGGCGAGGGGCGACGCGTGGCAGCAGCGCTGATCCCTGTGGAATGAGACAGCCGTTGAGCGCAAAGCCGCTTCAGGCCATACCC
>JBOFIL010000372.1:0-2181 GCA_051650165.1 Allobosea sp. | reverse complement strand
AAGACCTACCCGCCGCTGAAAGCACAATTGGGCCTGCCCGAGAGCCAGTTCCTGCTGCTCTGGCAGGGCGGCACGGGTGCGACGCGCCTCATCGAGCCGATCATCGAAGCGCTGGAATTCGCGCCCGCCTGCGTCTTCGCCATCCGTGGCCCGTCGCTCGATCTGTTCGGGCCGGAGTATCGCGCGATTGCCGAGAAGGCCGGCGCAGGGGATCGCCTGATCCTGCTTGATCCTGTGCCATCGCGTGATGTTGTGGCGGCCGCGCGCGGGGCCGATGCCGGCATCTGGACGCTGCCAAGGCTGTGCCGCAACTTCACCTATGCGCTGCCCAACAAGATATTCGAATACACTGCCTCTAATCTGGCGCTGCTGGTGGCGGATTATCCCGAGGCGCGGCGCATGGTCGAGACACACAACATCGGCCTGACCTTCGATCCGTATGATCCGCGCTCCATCGCCGCCGCGATCAATCGCTTGATTGAAGAGCCGGGGCTTGCGGCAGGCTTGCGCGACAACACGCACACCGCGCTGAAAACGCTGGATGCGACAGGCGAATGGCAGAAGCTCGTCGCGATCTACGATGCATTGCCGCGCAGCGCGAAGCCACACGCCTGATCATGCGAATCCTTCATGGCCCCGCCAATGTCGGCAATCAGCCCTGGTGTATTTCCCGCGCCGAGCGATCACTGGGGCACACCAGCGATGTGGTCCAAAACTATACGACCTGGCTGAATTACCCCGCCGACAGGACGTTGAGCGATTATGGCAAGAACACGCGCCGGGCACGGTTTGACCGCAGCCTTTTCGCGCTGACCGCGCCCTTCCGCTATGATGTGATCCATTATTATTTCGGCCGCAGCTTCATGCTGTGGGATGATCTGGGCCGTGTGCTGGGCCGCTCGCCGCAAGAAGACCGCGCTGCCTTGCGCGATGTGCATCTGGCCAAACGCCTCGGCAAGCGCGTGGTGATGACGCTTCAGGGCTGCGATGCACGCCAGGCCGATGTCTCTCACGCCACCAATGCCATCACCATGTGCAAGCCCGATGGCTGCCCGGCCTATGCTGCCTGCACAACGGGCATAGACGTCACCCGCCGCGCCATGATCGAGACGCTGCTGCCGCTGATGGACCGGGTGTTCTATCTCAACCCCGAAATTGGCCATGTGGTGGGCCATCTCGCATCGGGAGCGGAGTTCCTGCCCTATGCCAATGTGGATGTGATGGGCGAGACGGTAACGCCGCCCAATCCGGGGCGTCGCCCGCGCATTCTGCATGCCCCCAGCAACAGCGGCATCAAGGGCACGCCCATGATCCTCGCTGCGCTGGAGCGGCTCAAAAGCCGGTTCGATTTCGAGCTGATCCTGGTCGAGAACACGCCCCATGCCGAGGCGATAAAGCTCTACCGCTCGGCGGACCTCGCCATCGATCAGATTCTGGCCGGCTGGTACGGCGGCTTCGCGGTGGAACTCATGGCCATGGGCAAGCCGGTCGCGGCCTATATCCGCGAGGAAGACCGCCGCTTCGTGCCGGGCGCGATGTGGGCTGACATGCCGATCCTCCGACTTGATCCGCGCACGCTTGATGATGATCTGGCGCGCATCCTTGCCGATCCGCAGGCGCTCATTGCGGCTGGTGCGCGCTCGCGGGCCTATGCGGAGCGCTGGCATGATCCCTTGAAGGCCGCTCAGGCCTTGAGCGCCATCTACCGCGACCCGAAAGCACCGCTGGTGCTGGGCGGGGCTGCTGGCATCCCAAACGGAGAACACTGACCCATGTGTGGCATTGCAGGCATTCTCCATCGCGGCGTGCATTCCAACGCGCCGGCGCGCGTCAAGGCGATGGCGGATTCGATCCCGCACCGCGGGCCCGATGATGAGGGCTTCTGGGCTGACAATGATGCGGCGCTGGGCTTCCGGCGTCTCTCGATTGTCGATCTGGAGACTGGCCATCAGCCGATGTCGAACGAGGACGGCACGGTCTGGGTCGTGTTCAATGGCGAGATCTATAACCACCGCGCGTTGCGCCGCGAACTTGAAGCCGCCGGCCACCGCTTTGCCACCGACCATTCCGACACCGAAGTGCTGGTGCATGGCTATGAGCAATGGGGCGAGGGGCTGCTGCCCCGCCTCAATGGCATGTTCGCCTTCGCGGTTTTCGACCAGAAGAACCGCCGCCTGATGC
>JBOFIL010000371.1:0-1227 GCA_051650165.1 Allobosea sp. | reverse complement strand
ACCGCTATGCGTATGGCGCGACCAAGGCAGCGGTGATCGGCCTGACCAAGGCCGTGGCCATTGATTTCATCAATCAGGGCGTGCGCTGCAATGCCATCTGCCCCGGCACCATCCAGTCGCCATCGCTGGATGGGCGCATTGCTGACCTCGCAAAAAGCACCGGCAAAAGCGAGGCGGAGGTGCGCGGCATGTTTGTGGCTCGCCAGCCCATGGGCAGGCTTGGCACGGCTGAGGAGGTGGCGATGCTCGCGGTTTATCTCGCCAGCGCCGAGGCCCGCTTCACCAGTGGCTCGATTGCCATGGTCGATGGCGGATGGAGCCTGTGATGCGTATTCTGGTTCTGGGCGGGGCCGGCATGGTCGGCCGCAAATTCATCGCGCGGCTGGCGAAGGATGGGCACCTTGGCGGCAAGGCCATTGCCAGCATCACAGCTCAGGATGTGGTGATGGCAACCGCGCCGCCAGAATGTGCGGGGCCAAACCCGCCTTTTGCTTTTGAGGCGATTGCTTCCGACATCTCCATTGAAGACGAGGCCGCGAAACTGGTGGCTAGCCGCCCCGATCTCATCCTGCATCTGGCGGCCATTGTGTCCGGCGAGGCGGAAGCTGATTTCGAGAAGGGATACCGAATCAATCTCGATGGCACGCGTATGCTCTTCGAGGCGATCCGGCATGAGGGTTTGAAAGCAACCTATTGCCCGCGCGTGATCTTCACCTCGTCAATTGCGGTGTTCGGCGCGCCTTTCCCGGAGAAGATTGGCGACGAATTCCATCTCACGCCGCTCACCAGCTATGGCACGCAGAAGGCCATGGGTGAGTTGTTGCTGGCAGACTACACGCGGCGGGGTTTCATGGATGGTGTTGGCCTTCGCCTGCCGACCATATGCGTGCGCCCTGGGGCACCCAACAAGGCCGCCTCCGGCTTCTTCTCCAACATCATCCGTGAGCCGCTGTCCGGCAAGGAAGCAGTGCTTCCTGTGTCGGAAGATGTGCGCCATTGGCATGCCAGCCCGCGCTCGGCAGTAGGCTTTCTCATCCATGCCGCGACCATGGATACGGGCACCATCGGCCCGCGTCGCAATCTCTCCATGCCAGGGCTCTCCTGTACGGTGGGCGAGCAGATCGCGGCGCTCCGGCGCATGGCTGGCGACAATGTGGTGAAGCGCATCAGGCGTGAGCCCGATGCCGGCATCAGCGCCATCGTCGCCAACTGGCCGCGCGATTTTGT
>JBOFIL010000370.1:0-5361 GCA_051650165.1 Allobosea sp. | reverse complement strand
CAGGCCTGGTGAATGGCCCACTCGCCCATGCGCGCAATCAGGCCGGTCTGTTCCGCGATCGGGATGAAAACCACGGGCGGGATCATGCCACGGGTCGCATGCGGCCAGCGCATCAACGCCTCGAATGACACCACTCGCCCACTCTTGATGTCGATGATCGGCTGGTAGTGCAGCGTGATTTCCCTGGCATCGAACGCCTTGCGCAGCTCATTCTCAGTCTCGTGGCGCTCCATCAAAGCATTGGCCATGTCATGCGAGAAGACCACACTGCCGCTGCGCCCGGCTTCCTTGGCGCGGTAAAGCGCAATGTCGGCATGGCGCATGATGTCGGCAGGCGTGTTGCCATGGTCTGGCGCGCAGGCAACGCCGACGCTGGCACCTACCACGAATGTCTTTCCGCCAAGATCGAATGGCAGCGACAATGCGTCCACGATGCGCTGGCTCAAGATGCGCGAGTCATCGATCGCGGCGTCGCGCTGGATAACAAGAAACTCATCGCCGCCGAAGCGCGCCACGACATTAGTCTCGCCCGCGACAATCTTGAGCCGACGGGCAGTCTCGGTCAGCACGAGATCGCCAGCGCTGTGGCCAAGGTTGTCGTTGATCTGCTTGAACCGGTCGAGATCGACATAATGCACGCAGAAGGGCTTGCCATCATCGGCAACCTTGCGGCAGGTCGCGCCAAGCAGGGTCTCGAACTCGAAGCGGTTGGCAAGCCCGGTCAGCTCATCAAAGCGCGCCATGCGCTCGAGCCGCGCGGCAGTGGCCTTGCGCTCAGTGGCGTCCTCCACCAGCAGCACAACGCCGCCATCTTCAACCGGAGCCATCGAGAGCACATAAGAGCGCCCTGTGCTCGTCGCGACCTCGACTGTGCGTTGACGCCCTGCCGCAACCACTTGCCGGCAAGCATGGAGTATGATCCTCGCCTGCTCCGACGTGATCAGGCCTTTCGCGACGAGATATGTTGTCGCGCGATCGAGAGCCACGCCGGGACGGACCAGATCCTGCCCACCATCAAAAATCTCGCTGTAGCGCTGGTTGGCAATGGCGAGCTTCAGCTCGCTGTCGAACATCGCCAGCCCATGCGACATGTTGTTGAGCGCGGCATCGAGCGTGATGTTGCGGTTTTTCAGCGCCGCTGCCAAGCGCTGCGACTTCTTGGTCAATGTGCCCAGCGCGATCAGGTTGCGATAGACCGAGAAGGTGATCGCCGTGTTGTTCAAGACATAGAACAGGGCAAAATAGCCGATGGGATGATAGAGTGGATCTGTGGCATCCAGCAGCCCCGCCGAGAGCGGCAGGCAGAACACCGAGAGCTGGAGCAGCACGAAATAGGGCCGTCCGGCATTGCGCGCCACATAGCCGGAGGCGAACGCGATCGTGGCTGCGACAACAGTAACATGGGCCGCCGCGCTTTCAGTGTAGACCAGCGCATAGAATGAAATCATGCCCAGCATGCCGCTGAACAGCGTCGCTCCGGTGAAGAACAGGACATCCCAACGCCGCGTCTCGGCAAAGCCATGCCGCGCGCGATCTTGCAGCCTGAACGCAACGACCGTCATCGTGCGCAGCAGCAGCAGCACAGCCATCACAACAGTCATGTTGAGGAAGAATTCGCGGCTTGTGGCGAACCAGCACAGCACAGGCGTGAGAACGCCAGCAATGCCGCCCGCGATGATCGATGCTGGCGATGAGAACAGGGACTCAACGAGAACCTTGTAGCCCTCGACATCCTGACGATGCCGGGCACTGCCGCGCGAAATCGCACGACGCAGGGCAAATAGCCGTGGCGCGAGGCGCCCATGCTGCCTGTCTGAATTGATAGAAAGCTTCATCCGTATCACCGTCGTCCCTTGCGCTTGTGTCACGCGCAACTCGCCCTGCGAAAATATGACCACCAAAAGGTTAAGAGCCCGCCAACACAAAGCACCCAAGATGACGCAACCGGAAATTGTGCGGCGGTCGGCAGCCGCAGAAAACACAACCGCAATGTACCGTATCCTTTGGTCAATTCACTCTTTTCAGGCTCAGCTACCGCGCTCTCCCTGTCCGGGTCGCCAGACCAGAAGCCGATTCTCGATCATGGTGACACAGGCATCGATCAGGATCACGAACAGCGCCAGGATCAGCATTCCGGAGAAGACGCCGGTCACATCAAACACGCTTTCCGCTTCATGGATCTTGTAGCCAAGCCCGGCGGATGAGCCGAGATATTCGCCCACCACAGCCCCCACCAGCGCGAAGCCGACGGATGTATGCAGTGATGAAAACATCCATGTCAGCGCCGAGGGCCAATAGACATGGCGCAGCAGCTGACGCTCATTCATCCCGAGCATCCGCGCATTGGCGAGGATCGTCGGCGAGACCTCGCGCACGCCCTGATAGACATTGAAGAACACGATGAAAAACACCAGCGTGAAGCCGAGCGCCACCTTCGACCAGATGCCCAGCCCGAACCACAGTGCAAAGATCGGTGCGAGCACCACGCGCGGAAGCGCATTCGCCGCCTTGATGTAAGGATCAAACACCGCTGCCAGCAATTGCTTGCGCGCGAAGGTGAAGCCAAAAACAATGCCGCCAACCGCACCAAAGATGAAAGCCAGCACCGTCTCCAGCAGCGTGATGCCCAGGTGATACCAGATCTCGCCACTGGCGAACTGCTTCCATGTGCGGGCCAGCACATCAATCGGCGTTGAGAAGAAGAACTGTATCTTCTTTGGGTCTCCCAGCAGCGGATAGGCGGTGAACACATGCCAGATGAGCAGCATGGCCAGCCCAACCAGCACTTGCAGCGAAAGAAGCTTGAGACGCGCCATCAGCCCTGCCCTCCCGCGCTTGTAGCAACTGCGCTTGCGGCCACAGTGCTTGCGGCGACCAGTTCCTTGCCCTCGCCCATCGCATAGGCCTTCTGCACCTCGATGCGCAGGCTTGCCCAGATGTTGCGGTGTATCTCGTGGAAAGCCGGCTCATCACGAATATCGGCAATGTCACGCGGGCGGGAAAGCGGCACGCGGTAATCCCCCACAATGCTGGCCTCCGGCCCGGCGGACATCACCACCACCCGGTCAGACAGGGCGATGGCCTCGTCAAGATCATGGGTCACGAACATCACCGCCTTGCGGTCTCGCGACCACAGATCCAGCAGCAGATTGCCCATCAAAAGGCGCGTCTGCGCATCCAGCGGCCCGAATGGCTCATCCATCAGGAGAATATCAGGATCGCGGATCAGCACCTGCGCCAGCGCCACGCGCTTTTTCTGCCCGCCGGAGAGCATGTGCGGATAGCGCCCGGCGAATGCAGTTAGGCCCACACGCGCCAGCCATGCCCTCGCCTGCTCGCGCGCTTGCGCTATTGGCACGCCCTTGGGCTCCAGCGCGACAGCGACATTGTCGAGCGCCGTTTTCCACGGCATCAGCGCATCTTGCTGAAAGAGATACCCCGCCTGCCCGTTGAGGCCCGCGAGCGGCTTGCCGAATATTCCAACACTGCCTGCGGCAGGCTTCAGCAGCCCGGCGGCAGCATTGAGCAATGTGGATTTGCCGCATCCCGTCGGCCCGACAATCGCGACAAACTCGCCCGCATTCACATCAAGGCTGATGTTCTTGACTGCGCAATAGCGCGCCTTGGTCTCGGCACCGAAAACGATGTCGAGCCCCTCAAGCCGCACTGACGGCGCAGTATTGCTGGCTGCGGATGGCCGCACGTTACGTTTCCCCCGGGTGTTCCCTGTGGCCGAACTGGCCGGCCCGTGTTCGCGCTTCTGCGGCGCGGTTTGTGCGAGCTTAGCCGCCTGCAATGCATTTAAACAAGCACGCATGCTGCACATTCCACATGCCAGCTAAGTTTTGCAATTAAGCATGCACTTGCGATAGCGCTTGCCCTGCCCCGCACGGCATGTCACCAGCGCCATGCTGAAAGACGCGCCAAAAAGGTAGACCTGCAAAGGATAACAGATGTTTCCCGCCTTTCTGGATCTTGAAGCCTCCATGCGCCCGCTGGTGGAGTTTCTGCGCACCAACCAGAACCTGATCCTGCCTGTGGTGTTTCTCATCGCCTTTGGCGAATGCACCGCCTTTCTCTCCTTCCTGATTCCCGCCACCGTGTTCTTCTCGATGTTTGGTGCCTTTGCCGGGGCGGCGGGCCTCAGCCTGTTCCCCATCGCGCTTGCAGCCTCGCTGGGCGCAGGGATGGGCTTCTGGTTCTCGTATTGGCTTGGTCTGCGCTTTGGCCCGCGGGTTACGCAGATGTGGCCGCTGAAGGACAAACCGGAAATGATCCAGAAGGGTCATGATTTCTTCGAGAAATGGGGCATGGCCGGCATTTTCCTGGGGCATTTCATTGGCCCGGTGCGTGCCGTGATTGGCCTTGTCGCCGGCATGGTGGCGATGCCGTTCATCAAGTTCCAGATCGCAAACTGGGCCGCATCCTTCGCCTGGGGCTTTGGCCTGACCTATGCCGGCGGCATGCTTGGCCAACGGGCCGGGTTGTTCTGAAGCAGCCGTTCTGCATACGCACAGCATTTTCTGAATACTGCCGCACAGGCTATTCAACCCCCATTCAGCCAAATGACATGGTTTCGTCGCGGTTTGGTCTTGGAACCACGCCAGATGACCGAGCATCTTGATTTACAGACGCGGTGGTGGAACTGTCGCGCCAAGCTCAGAGTGCCGAACCGGCGGCACGCGGGCTCTCATTCACCGGCATAGGTTTTCAGGGGCCCATATCATGTCCACTTCCCGCATCATCGCTGGCATCGCCCTTCTCGGCCTGCTGGCTTCGCCTGTTCTGGCGCAGACCGCGCAGCCCAACCAGCCAAGCCAGCCCTCGCGACCATCTGCTCCGGCCCAGCCGGCCCAGCAGAACGTGCCCGCCCAGCCGCAGCGCCCGGCCACCACCCAGCCGGCGACACCTGCCAATACGCAGCCTGCCGCGCGCACCGCGCCTGCCGCCACACAGGCGCAGGGCCAGAAGGTCAACCTCAACACAGCCGCCGAAGCTGATCTCGACAAGTTGCCGCAGATCGGCCCGGCCCGCGCCAAGGCCATTCTCGAAAACCGCGCCAAGAATGGCCGCTACAAGGATTGGAATGATTTCGTCGCCCGCGGGGTCGTTCCCTCCAATGCCGAAAACGCCATCAAGGATCTGGTCCGCTTCTAAGCACACCAGCATTTGATGTTGAAACGCAGAACCCTGGCCTCACAGCCGGGGTTTTTGCTTGTTGGTGACCATAATTGCGCTTGAGCGACATTGTCGCATCAGTTTGCGGTTTTGGCCTTAGCCCTCGTGCGCCACGCGCTTCATGCGCCCAGCCACATCGGCAACCGCAGCCGTATCGAAAAACTGCGTCAGCGACACAATCAG
>JBOFIL010000369.1:0-2936 GCA_051650165.1 Allobosea sp. | reverse complement strand
ATCGAACTTCACGATGACATCGCCAACCTCAAGCCCGGCGGGCTTGGCGGGGCCCTTGTCATCAATGCCGGCAACGAGTGCGCCGCGCGCCGTGCCGAGGCTGAGTGCCTCTGCGGTGGCATCATCGACCTGCTGTATTTTAACACCAAGCCAGCCACGGCGGGTCTCTCCGAATTCCTTGAGCTGGTCGATGGTGATGGTCGCAAGGTTGGACGGAACAGCAAAGCCGATACCGACCGAACCGCCCGATGGCGAGAGGATCGCGGTGTTGATGCCGATGACCTCACCGGACATGTTGAACAGCGGCCCGCCTGAATTTCCCTTGTTGATGGCCGCATCGGTCTGGAGATAATTGTCGTAGGGGCCCTGCTCGATATTGCGGTTACGTGCCGAGAGAATGCCGGCAGACACGGAGCCACCAAGGCCGAATGGATTGCCAATCGCGAGAACCCAATCACCCACGCGGGTCTTGTCGGAATCGCCGAACTTCACCGCCTTCAGCGGCTTCTCCGGCTTCACACGCAAAACAGCGAGATCGACCTTGGCATCCTTGCCGATCACTTCGGCTTTCAGGCGCTGGCCGTCATTGAAGATGACGGTGATTTCGTTGGCCTCACCAATCACGTGGTTGTTGGTGATGACGATGCCGGAGGCATCAATCACGAAACCGGAGCCGGCCGATTGTGAGCGGCGCTGGCGCGGGCCGTCACCCTGGCCCTGCCCCTGCTGGCCGGGTGCCTGCTGGCCCTGTGGCCCCTGCTGCCCCTCGCGGCCACGGCGATTGAAGAACTCCTCGAACAGATCACCGAACGGCGTATCCGGCCCGAATTGCGGCAGGTTTGGCAGGCTGCGTCCGGCGTTGCTCGAGGTCGACACCGCTGCGATGTTGACCACCGCGTCATTGACGCTCTCAACGAGGTCAGCGAGCGAAGTGGGCCCACGCGGCGTTTGCGCAAGGGCGGGTGCCGGCGCCAGCACAATCCCTGTGCCAAGGGTGAGCGGCGCAGCCATCACAGGCACGGCCAGCGCAAGGGCCAAGCCGGCGCGGCGCAGGGAAGAGGCGAAAATCGGGGTCATCGGGTATCACTCCAGAGAGAGCATGTTCCGGCCAGAGCCGGGTTCAGGCAGCATAGGTTGTCACAAGCTCAACAACGCAATCATGGCGTAAACGCGACGGGTTCTCGGGGCATCCGCACACGACTTCGTGAAGGCAAGGCGCAACACGCTCAAAACACACGCCGCGCCAACCAGACCAGGCCAACACCCGCCACAGCGCAGATAATGCCAACAAGGCGCATCCGCTCGGGCGAGGTCTCCGCCGCCTGCCGCATCGCATTCTTTGCGAAGCCCGGCGCGGCAGCAAAAACCACTCCCTCGATCACCAGCAAAAGCCCAAGCGCAGCGAAAAAATCGATCATCGGCGCGAAGGCTAACGCAGGTGCATCAGTCTGTCACGGGGGCTGGCGAAACACCCCCCGTGATGGTTTCCGGTTTCACGCCGGCCACGCAGTTCACTGCGACTGCTTCGTCAATGCGTTTTCAATATCACTGGGATTTCCTGGTCGCCTTGTCGCGACCAAGCGGATCATTGAAGAAGCGGAAGAAGGGCGAGTCCGGCGAGAGCACCATGCGTGTATCGCCTGATTTCAGACCCGCCTCATAGGCCTGCATCGAGCGATAGAAGGCAAAGAACTCCGGATCTTTCGAGAAGGTCTCGGCGAAGATGCGGTTGCGTTCGCCATCGCCCTGTCCGCGTGTCTCGTCGGACTTTCGCTGCGCTTCCGCGACGATAATCGTGGCTTCACGCTCGGCACGGGCGCGGATTTCCTGCGCCTGCTGGGCACCGAGCGCGCGCGCCTCTGCCGCCTCGCGCTGACGCTCGGTCTGCATGCGCTGGAACACCGCCTGCGAGTTGGCTTCCGGCAGATCGACCCGGCGCAGCTTCACATCGACGATGGAAACACCGAAGCGCTCGGCCTCGCGGTTCACATCCTCGCGGATGCGCGCCATGAGCTTGGAACGATCGGTGCGCACCACGGCCAGAAAGGTCGCATCGGCCAGCACCGAACGCACTTGCGAGTTCACCACGGAGGCAAGCTGCGAGTTGGCGCGCTGGATGTTGTTCATCGTCTGGTAGAAGCGCAGCGGATCAGTGATGCGATAACGCGTGAACGCATCGACCACGAGGCGTTTCTGGTCAGCAGCAATGATTTCCTGTGCTGGCAATTCAAGATCGAGCACGCGGTTGTCGAGGAAGAACACCTGCTCGAACGGGGCCGGAAACTTGAAATGCAGCCCAGGCTGGGTGGTGACAGCGCGCACCTTGCCGAACTGCAAGACGAGCGCAGACTGGGTCTGCTGCACCACATAGGTGAAGGCATAGGCGACAGTTAGCGCAATGCCGATGATCGCGATGCCTGCGATACGGAGAAATGAGCCGTTCATCGGGTTGTCCCCTGCTGGCCAGCCGGTGCCTGGGGCGCGCGGCGTTGCTGCAATTCATTAAGCGGCAGGAAGGGCACGACACCCTGGCCGTTGCTGCCCTGATCGACGATCACCTTATCCATGCCGCCGAACACACGCTCCATCGTCTCGATGAAAAGACGCTCGCGAGTCACGCCCGGCGCGTTCTTGTATTGCTCATAGACTGCGTTGAAACGCGACGCCTGACCCTTGGCTTCCGCCACGGTCTGCTCGCGGTAGGCTTCCGCTCCCTGGATCATCTGCACGGCACGGCCGCGTGATTCCGGCAGGACACGGTTGGCATAGGTCTGCGCCTCGTTCTGGAGGCGCTCCTGGTCGGCGCGCGCCGCCTGCACATCGCGGAACGCATCGATGACCTGGCTTGGCGGGTCGACCTTCTGCAACTGCACAAGCCGCACCTGCACGCCAGCCCGGTAGCTGTCGAGCGTCTCCTGCATCAGCTGCTTCACCTC
>JBOFIL010000368.1:0-1779 GCA_051650165.1 Allobosea sp. | reverse complement strand
GGTGTTGTTGCGCCCGCCATGGGTGAAAATCTCCCAGCGCGGGGCCTCGCCCTCACTCGATACGCGCTTGGCATCAATCGCGACGACAATGCACTGGTCGCCGAATTTCTCGGCAGCTTCCTTGACGAAATCCGGCCTTGCCACAGCGGCGGTGTTGATCGCGACCTTGTCCGCGCCCGCCAGCAGCAGCGCGCGGATATCTTCCACCTTGCGCACGCCGCCGCCCACAGTGAGCGGCATGAAGCAGGCCTCCGCTGTGCGCGTCACCACATCAAGCAAGGTGCCGCGCCCCTCATGGCTGGCACTGATGTCGAGAAAGCAAAGCTCGTCCGCGCCCGCCGCATCATAGGCCTTTGCGGCCTCAACCGGATCACCCGCATCAACAAGATCGACAAACTGCACGCCCTTGACGACGCGGCCATCCTTGACATCCAAGCAGGGAATAATGCGGGTTTTGAGCATCATGCGGCTCCTTGCATTACGCCGATGCGGGCCAGCGCGGCCTTGGCATCCAGCCGCCCATCATACAGCGCGCGGCCTGTGATGGCGCCCTCGAGAATGGCAGCATCAGGGGCCATGAGCCGCTCAATGTCAGCCATGGAGGCAATGCCGCCAGAGGCGATGACGGGGATGGAAAGCGCATTCGCAAGAGCGATGGTGCCTTCCCAGTTCAGCCCCTGCAACATGCCATCGCGGGCAATGTCGGTGTAGATGATGGCGCTAACGCCGGCATCCTCGAAGCGTTTGCCCAGATCAACAGCGGTGAGGGTGGAGGCCTCCGCCCAGCCCTCGACCGCCACCATGCCATCGCGCGCATCAATGCCGACCGCGACTTTGCCGGGATGGGCTTTGGCCGCTGCCTTCACGAAGGCCGGATCACGCACCGCCGCCGTGCCGATGATGACGCGCGCGACGCCTTTTGCGAGCCAGCCATCGACGGTGGCCATATCGCGGATGCCTCCGCCAAGCTGCAGCGGCATGGCGGGAACAGCGCGCAAGATCGCATCCACCGCCGCGCCATTCATCGGCTTGCCGGCAAACGCGCCATCAAGATCGACGACATGGATATGCGTGAAGCCTTGGGCGAAAAAGCTTTTCGCCTGCGCCGCCGGATCATCATTGAACACGGTGGCGCGGTCCATGTCGCCCTGTTGCAGGCGCACGCATTGGCCGTTTTTCAGATCAATGGCGGGGTAGAGGATCACGGCTTCCACCTCAGAAAGTTGCCGATAAGCTTGAGGCCGAGCGTCTGGCTCTTTTCGGGGTGGAACTGAGTGCCGGCAATGTTGCCGCGTGCCACCAGCGCCGTGACCGGCCCGCCATAATCGGCCAGCGCCACCACATCCGAAGATCGCTTCGGTGTCAGCGCATAGGAGTGCACGAAATAGGCATGCAGGCCATCCGGCCCAAGCGGGATGCCATCCAGCAACGCGTGCTCATCCTGCATGTGCAGGTTGTTCCAGCCCATATGCGGGATCTTGAGGCCGGTGTCATTGGGCTGGATCAGCTTCACATCGCCGGGAATCCAGCCCAGCCCTTCCGTCACGGTGTATTCAAGACCGCGCGAGGCGAGCAGCTGCATGCCAACACAAATGCCGAGAAAGGGCTTGGCTCTCTGCCTGGCGGCTTCAGTGATCGCCTCGACCATGCCGGGCACGGCGTCCAGCCCCTTGCGGCAATCGGCGAAGGCTCCGACGCCCGGCAGCACGATGCGGTCCGCCCGGCGCACGGCGTCCGGGTCGCTCGTCACCATGATCTGGCTGGGAAGACCGCCTTCAC
>JBOFIL010000367.1:0-5248 GCA_051650165.1 Allobosea sp. | reverse complement strand
CTTTCCAGAATGCCGGCCCGACGCTGGTGCTGGCGATTCCGGCGCTGCTTGTTTGGCAGTCGGTTTCGTTGCGCCATCTCATGCTGGCGCTGCTGGGCGGCGTGCTGGCCGTGGCGGGGCATCTGCTGATCACGAGGGCCTATGCGCTAGCGAACGCCGCGCGCGTCGCTTCGAGTGAATACACCTCGCTGATCTGGGCCGCGCTCATCGGCTTCACGCTGTTTGGCGAGGTTCCGGGCCTCTACACTTTCCTTGGCGCAGGCCTGATCGTATTCGGGGCGATGGCAGTTGCGCGCAGATGACGCATGTCATCAATTTTTTACTACTCGTTAATGATAATTGATCAGTAATCTTCTGCGAATACATAACCCATCATGCGCCGGAGATCTCATGGCAAAGTATCGCTTATCTCAAGCCGCCTTGGTACAGCTGACGCTTATTCTGCTGGGCGCCCCGCTCACGCATGCGGCAGACCTGCCACTGCGCGGCAGTCTTCCCGAAGCGCCTGTGCCTATGGCACGCGCTACCTCCAGCTGGTCTGGTGGCTATGTCGGCCTCACGGGCGGCGGCGTGTTCGGCAGCGAAACCAAGACCAAGACAACAGGTTCGGCGGGCTTTCTCACTCTAGCGCCAAATTTTGTGCCGCGGGAACTCAATACTGGCAAGAACGGCTTTATCTTCGGCGCGCATGCCGGCTTCAACCAGCAGATCGGGGAATTCGTTATCGGCGCAGAGGCTGATATTGGCTGGGCTGATGCCAAGAAGACAGCCGCCTTCTCCGGCGCTGTCACGCCCCTTGCCACCGCGCTGACCACCAGCGCCACCTCCGAGCTAAAATATCTCGGCACGCTGCGTGGCCGCCTTGGATATGCGCCAAGCAGCCAGCTCCACGTTTATGCCACGGGCGGTCTGGCCTTTGGTGACGCCAGCGTTACCTCCAGTGTTGTTGCCAATGCCGCTCCTGCCCTGCGCTGGGATGGCAAGAAATCCGACATGCTGTTTGGCTTCGCCATCGGCGCCGGTGCAGAATATGCCTTGACCCCGAACATCATCTTGCGCGGCGAATATCTCTATTATGACCTGGGTGATCTGAAATCGGGCGCGTTCGGTAACGCCGCAGTGCGCGGTGTCGGCGCACTTAACGGCGTCGATTACCTGAGTGAGACCCGTTTCAATGGCTCGCTTGGCCGCGCTGCAGTCTCTTATAAATTCTGAACTGACGCTGTTTTTTCTGTTCCGGCGCGCTGCCTTGGCAGCGCGCCGTTTTTTATGTGTGATAACGCTGAAGTCTTCACTGCTCTTGACTCTCGTCACCCCCATGCCTACCTGCGGCGCGTTAGCACTCGAACCCAGCGTCTGCTAACAGCCGGCGAAAGATGTGGCGCAGCACTGATGCCTGTCCGCATTCCCGCTGGGATAATCCATGATTTTGAGGCACTGGCGCGAGGCCGGTGCCGGTTTGAAAAGAGGAAGACGAACCCATGAAGTTCCGTCCGCTGCATGACCGCGTTGTGGTCCGCCGCCTTGAAAGTGACGAGAAGACCAAGGGCGGGATCATCATTCCCGACACCGCCAAGGAGAAGCCGCAAGAGGGCGAGATCGTCGCCGTCGGTGCTGGCGCCCGTGACGAGAGCGGCAAGATCGTCGCGCTTGATGTCAAGAAGGGCGACAAGGTGCTGTTCGGCAAGTGGTCCGGCACCGAGGTCAAGATCGATGGTCAGGATCTCTTGATCATGAAGGAATCCGACATCATGGGGATCATCGAGAAGAAGTGAGGCTTTTGCCCCTTTTTCCATTGATCCACCCACACAGGAGCACAGAACATGGCTGCCAAGGACGTTAAATTCTCAGCCGATGCCCGCGAAAAACTGCTTCGCGGCGTCGATATTCTCGCCAATGCCGTCAAGGTCACGCTTGGTCCCAAGGGCCGCAACGTCGTGATCGAGAAGAGCTTCGGCGCGCCGCGCATCACCAAGGACGGCGTCACCGTCGCCAAGGAGATCGAGCTCGCTGACCGTTTCGAGAACATGGGCGCGCAGATGGTGCGCGAGGTTGCCTCGAAGCAGAATGACGCAGCAGGCGACGGCACCACCACCGCCACCGTGCTGGCCCAGTCGATCGTGCGCGAAGGCAGCAAGGCTGTTGCCGCCGGCATGAACCCGATGGACCTGAAGCGCGGCATCGACCTTGCGGTCGAGGCTGTTGTTGCGGACCTCAAGAAGAACTCCAAGAAGGTGACGTCCAACGCGGAAGTCGCGCAGGTTGGCACCATCTCGGCCAATGGCGACGTGTCAGTCGGCAAGATGATTGCCGAAGCGATGCAGAAGGTCGGCAATGAAGGCGTGATCACGGTTGAAGAAGCCAAGACCGCCGAAACCGAGCTGGATGTCGTCGAAGGCATGCAGTTCGACCGTGGCTACCTCTCGCCATATTTCATCACCAATGCCGAGAAGATGGTGGCCGAGCTTGAGGATCCCTACATCCTCGTCTTCGAAAAGAAGCTCTCCTCGCTCCAGGCCATGCTGCCGATCCTCGAAGCTGTTGTGCAGACCGGCAAGCCGCTGCTCATCATCGCCGAAGATGTCGAGGGCGAGGCCCTGGCCACGCTCGTCGTCAACAAGCTGCGCGGCGGCCTGAAGGTTGCGGCCGTCAAGGCTCCGGGCTTCGGCGATCGCCGCAAGGCCATGCTGGAAGACATCGCCATCCTGACCGCTGGCACGATGGTTTCCGAAGATCTCGGCATCAAGCTGGAAAGCCTGACGCTGAAGGAACTCGGCCGCGCCAAGAAGGTGCGCATCGAGAAGGAAAACACCACCATCGTCGATGGCGCCGGCAAGAAGAAAGACATCGAGTCACGCGTCAACCAGATCAAGGCGCAGATCGAAGAGACCTCTTCTGATTATGACCGCGAGAAGCTCCAGGAGCGTCTGGCCAAGCTGGCGGGCGGCGTTGCCGTCATCCGCGTCGGCGGCGCAACCGAGATCGAGGTCAAGGAAAAGAAGGACCGCGTGGACGACGCGCTGAACGCCACCCGCGCTGCGGTGGAAGAAGGCGTGTTGCCGGGCGGCGGCATTGCGCTGCTGCGTGCCATTGCGGCCCTTGGCAAGATCAAGACCGAGAATGATGACCAGAAGACCGGCGTCGAGATCGTCCGCAAGGCGCTCCAGTCCCCGGCCCGTCAGATCATCGAGAACGCTGGCGATGATTCAGCCGTGATCGTCGGCAAGTTGCTCGAGTCCAAGAACTACTCGGATGGCTACAACTCACAGACCGGCGTCTATGCCGATCTCGTCAAGACCGGCATCATCGACCCCACTAAGGTCGTGCGCACGGCCATCCAGGACGCGGCCTCCATCGCCGGCCTGCTCATCACCACCGAGGCGATGATTGCAGAGCTGCCGAAGAAGGACAGCGCCCCCGCCATGGGCGGCGGTGGCGGTGGCATGGGCGGCATGGACTTCTGATTTCAGACGTCCTGTCTTTCCAAGTATCTTCAGAACCCGGCAGAAACGCCGGGTTCTTTCGTTTGTGCCGCCCAAATCCAGTCATGCTAAGGTCGAGCAGGCCGGACCTGAGTGGCGGTATGGATTTCTGATTTCAGAAATCCTTCAGGCAGAATGCTCGAGCCCGGCGGTTTAGCGCTGGGCTTTTTGTTTGTTCTCTAGAGAGAATCTGCTAAGTTTTCTGAATATGCTTGTATAAATCCTCGCCAAGTAGAGAGGCAAGACATGAAATCAATATTTGTAAGTATTGCATCATTTTGTGATCCGTATTTGCAATTTACATTGAAATCATTATTTTTGTCTTCATCCGGTAAATTTAATATAAATGTTGCGTTAATAGATCAATCAACCGACAATAATCTTCAATGGCTATCACAACAGAAATGGTTTAATAAAATAAAATATATACAATTGCACCCTCTATATTCTCAAGGCGTATCTTGGGCAAGATCGATTGCATTTTCGGCTTACTACGATGAGGAATATGTTCTTCAAATTGATTCACACACATATTTTGACCAAAACTGGGATACGGCTTTGGTTGAGCAGCTTGATTTCCTTCAATCTCTTACACCGAAGGCCATCTATACGACATACCCACCACCGTTCAAATTCGATGAAAACAATCAGCCATACAAGACGTTAAAACCCGCCAGAACAGTTTATTGGATGCGCCCAAAACCAGATCAAACAATAGCAAAAGATAATTTCAATTTAGAGTTCTATACAGATCATGTTTTTGAGGCAGATTTTACAATATCGTGTAATATTGCAGCTGGATTGATATTCACGTCTGGTGATTTTATCCATGATGTTCCTTATGATCCATATATGTATTTCTTAGGGGAAGAACAAAATCTAACAATTCGTGCATTCACCCGTGGATGGACTATGTATAATCCGATGCATGATAATATTCCTATATATCATTTTTATAGAAATCCTGGCGAAGCTCATCCAACTCAGCATTGGAACCAGGAGCTTGAGCGCGTCAGAATCATCAAATTCTCTGAATTCCAGGAGCGCTCAAAGAAAAGATTGTGCGATTTGCTGCTTGGGAACCGAGGCAATCAACCTTTCGGGTTAGGCGCAGCATCAACCTTGAAAGATTTTGCTGACCAAACTGGCATTGATTACACCTGCCTTACAATCAACCCTGCTCTTCCCATAAAAATCATGCGGTAGGCGACCAAAAGCCCTACAAAAGTCCTGCCCGGTATGTTTCAGCAGTGCCGCGTCAGGAAGCAGCGTAGAACTCCAGAATTCCACGCTTTAGGTCTGGCGGCTGGACCGGGCATGAACGCCCAGCCCATTCGTCACCTCAATAGAGATAATTTGGCAGCCAGAGCGCGATCTGCGGGAAGGTGTAGACCAGCAGCATGGCGATGAGCACGATCCAGAGGAAGGGCATCACGCCGGCAAAAATCTCGTTGATGGTCACATGCTTGGGCGCGACACCCTTCAGATAGAATGGTGCCATCGCTACAGGTGGTGACAGGAACGAGGTTTGGATGTTGAGCGCGATCAGGATGCCGAAGAACAACGGATCGACATTGAACTGCTGAAGCAAGGGCAGGAAGATCGGCACGAAGATCACGATGATCTCGGTCCATTCCAGCGGCCAGCCGAGCACGAAGATGATCAGCTGCGCCATGATCATGAACATCAAGGGCGAGGGGTTCAGCCAGGCCATGAACGTCTTGATCGGCTCATGGCCGCCCAGATAGGCGAAGATCGACGAGAAG
>JBOFIL010000366.1:0-5220 GCA_051650165.1 Allobosea sp. | reverse complement strand
GGGGCTCGATTTCGATGAAGTGCGCGGCCATTCAACCGCTCGGTTGTCCTTCGCGGGCTCACTGGACGAATGCGAAGAGGCGGTGGCGCGCCTAGGGCGCTGGTTGAACAAAGCCTGATAGAGATATGAAAAAACGGACAGTTTCCTGTCCGTTTTTGACTATTCAATTATCGTGCAACGGCTCAGCGCCGCCACCAGCCGCCGCGCTTTGGCTTCGAAGGGTCTGCCTCAGTCAGCACCATGTGCACAGGCTCTGGCGGCGGGGCAGCGGGAGCTGCGGGCTCAGGCATTTCTGCAACCGCTTCCGCAGCTTTCGCGGACACTGGTTCCTCAGCATCAGCTGTTTTGGCATCTGCTGCCTTGGCTTTGGCCTTGCCGCGCACAGGCTTGTCGCCGGTTTTGGCAGCTGCTTTGGCCTTGCTCTTTGCGGGTGCCTTTGCCTCGGCTTGCTCCTCAGCGGCAGCGGCCTCGCTTACGGCCTCCTCAACAGCGGCCTTGGGCTTGCGACCGCGCTTTGGCTTGGGGGCCTCAGCTTCTGGCGCATCGGCCATAACGGCTTCGACAGCTGGTTCCGCTGACGGTGCGTCCATGCCAGCATCGCTGCTGACCACACCTTCTGCCTCGCCATCGCGCGGAACAAAGTCACGCTCGCCGCGCTCCCCACGGTTGCGGCGGCCACCACGACGGCCACGGCGGCGACGGGCACCATCACGTCCACCATCGCCTGCCTCGTTGCGCGTATTGCGCTGCTGACCCTCGTTCGAGCCGTCGTCCTCACCATCATCCTCGGTGTCCTCACCTTCGGAAGATTGGTCTTGGGTGCTGTTGGCGTTGCGATCTTCGCCGCCACGTTCATCGCCACCACGTTCTTCTCCCCGGCCACCACGCCGCCGGCGACGGCGCCGCTTGCGACGCGCACCATCACCGCGCTCTTCGCCATTGGCATCCTCACCGTTGCTGCGGCTGTCATTCTCGCCTGCTTCACGCTCCGAGGAAGAGTCATCGGCCTCTTCTTCTGCCAGATCGATCTCGTCATCCTCGATCTCTTCGGCGATCATGCGACTGGCAGCGCCCTCGATCCGGCCTGCGGTGAGCAGGGCGCGGGTTTCGGGGCTGACGATCTCGCCCTTGTCGATGGCATAGTAATTCTGGCCAATCAGCGTGTCATCGACAGCAACGGTGATGTTGACGCCAAAGCGCCCCTCAAGCTCGGCGATATGCCGGCGCTTGTTGTTGAGCACATAGAGCGCAATCGGCGTCCTGGTGCGCGCAATGCGATGGTTGGTGTTGGAGCGGATGAGGTTTTCTTCCAAAGCGCGCAAGATCTGCAACGCGACAGAAGGAGCCGCCCGCACAAGGCCGGTTCCATTGCAGGTGGCGCAAGGCACTGACGAGCTTTCCAGCACGCCGGTGCGGATGCGTTGACGGGACATTTCAAGCAGGCCGAACGCCGAAATGCGACCAAGCTGGATGCGGGCGCGGTCGTTCTTCAGGCAATCATGCAGGCGTTTTTCAACCGCGCGATTGTTGCGGTTTTCCTCCATGTCGATGAAATCGATGACAACCAGGCCGGCAAGATCGCGCAGACGGAGCTGGCGCGAGATTTCCTCGGCGGCTTCCAGATTGGTCTTGAGGGCTGTGTCCTCGATATTGTGTTCACGGGTAGAGCGCCCGGAGTTGATGTCGATCGCAACCAGCGCCTCGGTCTGGTTGATGACGATGTAGCCGCCGGATTTTAGCGTCACCACGCTGGAGAACATGGCATCCAGCTGGCTCTCCACCCCATAACGGGCGAAAAGCGGCGTTGCCTCGCGCCATGGTTTCACCATTTTGGCGTGGCTTGGCATCAACAGCTTCATGAACTCCTTGGCGTCGCGGTAGGCCGTTTCGCCCGCGACCTGAACATCATCAATGTCCTTGTTGTAGAGATCGCGGATGGCGCGGCGGACGAGCGAGCCTTCCTCATAGACCAGCGCAGGCGCGCTGGAGGTGAGGGTCAACTCGCGCACTGTGTCCCACGTGCGCATCAGATATTCGTAATCGCGCTTAATTTCCGGCTTGGTGCGCGAGGCACCCGCCGTGCGCAGGATGATGCCCATGCCTTCCGGCACATCCAGCTCCTGCACGATTTCCTTCAGGCGCTTGCGGTCTTCGCCGCTCGTGATCTTGCGCGAAATGCCGCCGCCCTTGCCGGTGTTTGGCATCAGGACAGAGTAACGACCGGCAAGGCTGAGATAGGTTGTCAGCGCTGCGCCCTTGGTGCCACGCTCTTCCTTGACCACCTGCACCAGCAGGATCTGCCGGCGCTTGATGACCTCCTGGATCTTGTAATTGCGGCGCGAGGTGCGCGGGCGACGCGGCACTTCATCTTCGGCACCGCCGCCTAGCTGTGCGGGTGCCTCGGCCTCGGCCTCGCCAGCATGATCATCCTCATGATCGTCGCCGGCATCGTTGCCGTTATCCTCGACGGCCTGGTCCCCAGTGCCGGCATCTTCATGCTGGCTTTCGGCTGCGTCATGCTCGTCTGCGGCGTCGGCAGCTTCGTTCTCGCGAGTCTCTTGGTCGCCACCTTCGCCGGTAGAAGCCTCAGCTGAAACGCTCTCATCACGCGGGCCGGATTTCGCGGCATTGCGCCCGCCACTGCGGCGACGGCGGCGGCCATTGCCGGAGGGGGCAGGGCGCTCGGCCTCTTCCTCATCCTGTTCGGCGCGGCGATCCTCGGCAATCAGCGCCTCGCGGTCCGCAACCGGGATCTGGTAATAATCCGGGTGGATTTCCGAGAATGCGAGAAAGCCATGGCGGTTGCCGCCATATTCGATGAAAGCGGCCTGGAGCGATGGCTCGACGCGCGTCACCTTCGCCAGATAGATGTTACCTCTCAGAGGCTTTCTGTCGGCGGCCTCGAAATCAAATTCTTCAATGCGCTGGCCGCGCACCACCACAACCCGGGTTTCCTCCGGGTGGGTCGCATCGATGAGCATCTTGTTGGACATGGAAAATCATCCCCCTCCGGCCCTCGCCGTGGCGACCCATCAAGGGCGCGCGCCATGAGCGGTGAAAGCTGGAGCAATACCGGTTTGAACCGGCCTGGTTGTCGCGGAAATGGGAGAGGAGGCTGGCGAACGCAGATGCGTTGCGCGATGATGGCGGCATGTATGTCGCCATCAGCAAATCGGCCATGAATGTCGGCGCAAATGAATGCGCGACGCGGGATGGCATTTGATCAACCTTCCGGGCCGCCACCGCGAAGACGGCGGCCAAACAACTGAACCGGCGGCCTGACCCTAAACCCGATGCGCGTGTCACGCGCCACGGTGTCAGCCAAGCCCTGCCGGCGAGACTCCTTTGGCGACATCGCTGCACGTGGCCATCGCTTCACGCATTGCTGCATTCTGCCATGATGTGCTGTCGCCTGAGCGCCATTTTCGGAAGATGTGCCGAACGGGCACTTGCCGAAGAAGCCGACGCAAGCGACGCAATGTCACAAGATGCATACAAAGCATTGGGCTTGTTTGGCAAGCGGCATCATGGTGGTCATCGCAACGCCATATTGGCATGGAGCCTGTTGATCGCGTCGGCGCACTTCCCGGCACGCTTCTCGGCAGCTTCTCGGCACGCTTCTCGGCACGCTTCTCGGCTCTTGCCGACGCTTGTGATTATACTAGGCCTCAACATGCGAATCGTCAGGATACTCGGCAGAATGATCGGCTTTGCAGCATCCAGAATGTCATGGCGCACCATTTTGGTGCTGCTGATGGCCGTCATTCTCGGTGCCGGCCTGGGTGGCGGACAATCCAGCGCGCAAAATCCAGACGCATCTCAGCGTCCTGATCCATCACAGCGAATAGTCGCGACTGATGCGCGCATTGTCGTTGATGGCACAGTGACACGGCTCAGCTTTCGCCTGTCACGGCCCGTGCAGGCGCGCGGCTTTGCCATGGAGGGACCGGACCGGATTGTGATCGATCTGCCGGAGATGAACTTCCAATCTCCGGCGCAGGCCGGGCGCAGAGGGCAAGGTCTGATCAGTGGCTACCGCTTCGGCCTGTTTGCGCCCGGAAAATCCCGGATTGTGATCGATGTGGGCGAGCCGGTAAGGATTGCGCGGCTAGAAAGCACAGACCAGCCGGGCGGCCTCGGCATGCTTGAAGTCGAACTTCAGCGCACTGATCGCAGCGCGTTTGTGGCAGCCGCCGCAGAGGCACGCGAACAGCGAGGGGCAGTGCGACCTGAGCCATCATCTGCGCAAGGCACGGCGCAGCCATTGCCGAACGGGCAGGGCGCAGACAGGCGGCCAGTGATCGTGATTGACCCAGGCCATGGCGGCATAGATCCGGGCGCGGTGACGGCCCAAGTGGCTGAAAAGACCATTGTCCTGGCGTTCGCGCAGCGCCTCCGGGATTTTCTTGGCAATGATTACCGCGTGGTGATGACGCGCGATGATGACCGGTTTCTCTCGCTGTCAGAGCGTGTGAAGGTCGCGCGCCAAAACAATGCCGATCTGTTTCTCTCCATTCATGCCGACTCGCTTTCGCAAGCGCAGGAGGTGCGCGGAGCGACGATCTACACCGCGTCGGAGCGCGCGACGGATGCCGAATCAGCGCGGTTGGCCGCACGCGAGAATGAAGTCGACACCCTGGCTGGCCTCGATGCGCCGCGTGAGGACCGCGAGGACATTGCCGACATCCTTCTCGATCTGGCCAAGCGCGAAACGCGCGCCTTTTCTGCCCAGATCGCCGCGCGTCTGGTGGCGGAAATGGGCGGCGCGGTGAAGCTGCACCGCATCCCCCACCGTTCAGCCGGCTTTCGGGTGCTCTCTGCGCCTGATGTCCCATCGGTTTTGATCGAACTTGGCTATGTCTCCAGCGCCAAGGATGTGGAGTTGCTCACATCAGACGCATGGCGAAGTGAGGCTGCGCGATCCGTGCAGCGGGCGATCAACCGGTTTTTTGCCCTGCGCAAGGGTCAGAGCGTCGCCGTGCCACCCAAGGCACCATAAAACTGGCAAAAGCTGCATCGTGAGCAGCTTTTCATGGTGTTTGCCGAAATCTTGCCTTGGTTCGCAGGCATTTCACACGCGCTTGGATTTTGTTTCTCCGTGTCGGTATTGAGCCGTGCGGTGTCTCTCAGAATCAGGC
Source organism: Allobosea sp. (assembly GCA_051650165.1). Taxonomy (GTDB): domain Bacteria; phylum Pseudomonadota; class Alphaproteobacteria; order Rhizobiales; family Beijerinckiaceae; genus Allobosea. Next base: position 82 of record JBOFIL010000366.1, on the reverse strand, counting down.
ATGTTTTGAAGCCGGTAAAGCTTTCTGGCTTGAGTTTTTGACGCTGATCCGGCAGAGAAAACCGGCAAACCAGCCGGGTGTT
>JBOFIL010000365.1:0-2980 GCA_051650165.1 Allobosea sp. | reverse complement strand
CGGCTTCGGCGAGCAAAAGTCGCGCATCCAGCTCAGCATCATGACATCCAGCCTGGCTCAACCGCGCGAGGCCGGCGCGAAACAGCTGCTCAATGGTTCGCGGCGCGCTCACGAGAGCGCAGCTTCGGCCAGCAGCTCGGCCTGGCGTGTGGCGGCGAGCGCATCCACAACCTCGTCCAGCACCTGGCCCTGCATCATCTCATCCAGCTTGTAGAGCGTCAGATTGATGCGATGATCGGTGATGCGTGCCTGCGGGAAATTATAGGTGCGGATGCGCTCGGAGCGATCTCCTGATCCCACCTGGCTCTTGCGCTCGCGCGCCCGCTCGGCATCAAGCCTCTGGCGCTCGGCATCGAACAGGCGCGCTTTCAAGAGCGCCATCGCGCGGGCCTTGTTCTTGTGCTGCGAGCGCTCATCTTGCACCAGCACCACAATGCCGGAAGGGATATGGGTGAGGCGCACGGCAGACTCGGTCTTGTTGACATGCTGTCCGCCCGCGCCGCCCGCCCGCATGGTGTCGATGCGCAGATCAGCCTCATTCAGCACGACGTCGACATCTTCGGCGAGCGGCAGGATAGCCACCGTGGCGGCTGAGGTGTGGATGCGGCCTGAGGCTTCCGTATCTGGGACGCGCTGAACCCGGTGCACGCCGGACTCGTATTTCAGCCGCCCGAACACGCCTGATCCGGAGATTTCGGCGAAGAACTCTTTGTAGCCGCCCATTGAGCCGGGGCTCTCGGCAATGATCTCGAAGCGCCAGCCCTTCAGTGCCGCGAAGCGTTCATACATGCGCGCCAGATCACCGCCGAACAGGGCGGCCTCATCGCCGCCTGTGCCGGCGCGGATTTCGAGGATCGCGCCGCGCGCATCCGCTGCATCGCGTGGCAGCAGCGCAATGAGGATGGCGCGCTCGGCCTCCTCCAGCGCGGCGTGGGCGGGCCCAAGCTCCTCTTCTGCCAGCGCACGCAGCTCTGCATCGGTCGCTGCGTCAGCCAGCAGGAATTCTGCTTCCACAATGCGCGCCTGCGCCATCTCGCGGCCAGAAATGGCGGCCACGACCGGCTCCAGCTCGCTCACCTCTTTGGCGAGGCTGACGGCGCGTTGCGGGTCCGGGTTCGAGGCAAGCTCTGCCAGCGCCACCTCATGGCGGGCAACGATCGCATCCAGCCTGTCGCGCGGCAGCTCCATGGCGGGCCTGTCAGATCGCGATCTGTCGCCGCTCGGCGAAATCGATCAGGGCAGGGCGCAAGGAGGCCATGCCGTCTTTCATTTCGATGAGTGGCCTGACGAAATCACCAATCTCGCGGGCATCAAGCGTGATCACCATTGCCTTCACCGGCCCCAGGGAGGAGGGCGACATGGAGAGCGCGCGAAAGCCAAGGCCGATCAGCGCCATGACCTCGAGTGGCCTCCCGCCAATCTCGCCACAGATGGTCACCGGGCATTGTGCCTGATTGGCTGCATCGGCGATGCGCTTCAAGGCCCGCAATGCGCTGGGGCTGAGCGGATCGAAGCGCTCTGCGACACGCCGGTTCTCGCGGTCCGCCGCGAAGAGGAACTGCATCAGATCATTGGTGCCGACAGAGAGAAAATCGGCTTCTTTCGCGATCTCATCGATCTCGAACAGCAGCGATGGCACCTCGACCATCACACCGACCATCAAATCCGATGGTGGCATATGGTCATGCTTTTCCAGATACTCACATTCGCGGTGGATGACGGCACGGGCGCGGCGGAACTCTTCCACCGTGGCCACCATGGGCAGCATGATCTTGAGGGGGTGCCCGCCGCCAGCTTTCAACATGGCGCGGACCTGCGCGCGGAGCAGCCCTGGCCTGTCGAGCCCGATGCGGATGGCGCGCCAGCCCAAAGCGGGGTTTTCTTCCTCGACCTGGCGCATATAGGGCAGCACCTTGTCGCCGCCGATGTCGAGCGTGCGGAAGGTCACGGGCTTGCTGCCGGCCATTTCGAGCACAGCGCGGTAGAGCGCCTGCTGCTCACGCGCGCTCGGCAGGCGCGAGGCAACCATGAACTGCAATTCGGTGCGGAACAGGCCGACGCCCTCGGCGCCGGTTTCTTCCAGATGTGGCAGATCGACAATGAGCCCCGCATTGATCTGGAGGCTGACCGCCACGCCGTCCTTCGTGACTGATGGCACCTTGCGCAGCTTGCGGTATCGCTCCTGCCGGCGGGCACGCAGCCGCGCCTTCTCCTGGTAGGCGCGCTCGACATCTGGCTGCGGTCTGATTTGCACATCGCCAGTCAGGCCATCGACGATGATGGCATGGCCGTTTTCGGCCAGCGCCGTGACATTCTCGATTTCCGAGACCGCGGGAATGCCGATGGCGCGGGCGACGATGGCGATGTGGCTTTGCGGGCCGCCCTCTTCCAGCACGAGGCCGCGCAGCTTGGCGCGGTCATAATCCAGCAGCGCCGCCGGCCCCATGGAGCGCGCCACGATGATCGCGTTTTCAGGCAGAGGCATCTTGCCATGCGGGGTCTCGATGCCAACGAGCTGGCGCATCAGACGGTTGGCCAGATCATCCAGATCATGCAGCCGCTCGCGCAAATAAGGGTCGGTCTGGCGCAGCATGCGGGCACGGTTGTCGGATTGCACACGCTCCACAGCTGCTTCTGCAGTGAGGCCGCTCATCACTGCCTCGCGCATCCGGCGCAGCCAGCCGGCATCATGGGCGATGAGCCTGAAGGTCTCCAGCACATCGCGATGCTCGCCGGAATGGGCGACATCGCCGCGCGCGATCAGCTCATCAATCGAGGCGCGCATGTCGGTGATGGCAGCTTCAAGGCGTTTGACCTCAAGAGCGGGGTCTTCCGCCACAAGCTTCTTGATGGTGATGCGCGGCTCATGCAGCACCACATGGCCAAGGCCGACGCCTTCGGCGAGCGCCATGCCCTTCTGGTGGATGGGTCTGTCGAGGCCAACCGCCGCGCCGGGCTCGGAGAGCGCCTGCAGGCCGCC
>JBOFIL010000364.1:0-2041 GCA_051650165.1 Allobosea sp. | reverse complement strand
TGCAGGATACAGATGGGCTGTATTCAAGCCGGGTCGCTGTATCCGGAGGACAAGAAAGCGCAATCGACCTGGCCGATTTTCGCATGGCACTTGCCAAATTGCCGGAGGAACAACGTGAGGTGCTCATCATGGTCGGTGCAACAGGCCTGTCCTATGAGGAGACGGCAGAAATCTGCGGCGTTGCGGTCGGAACCATCAAGAGCCGTGTCAATCGCGCTCGAATCAAACTTGCCGAAATGCTTGGCATGACAAATGCGCGCGATATTGGCTCTGATGGCAATTTGCTTGCGGTTGTTCACAGCAGCAGGCTCTCGACTTTGTCGCCATGATCAACCTGTCGCGATTTCAGACTGTGCAAGGGCGACTGCTGGCCCTGATGGCCTTCATCATCATCCCGATCGCGACCCTCAGCATCATCCTTGCCACGACAACCTATCGCTCTGTCAACAAGAGCATCGATGAGGCACAAATTCAAACTGTGTCGAGCTTCGCGGTGCGTGCCAGAGTATGGTTCCGCGGCGCGTTGAGGGCGCTCGTTACGACAGTTGAAAGTGTGAAGACCGTCCCGGGCGATGTTGAAAATTGCTCGGTCATGACAAAGCGCATTCTCGATGGCATTAACGGCTTTCAGGCCATGCGTATCCACCTGCCCGGCGGGAAGACCTGTTATGCCAGCAAGACCGAAAGCATCACGTCCGAGGCGCTGGACAGGTTAGCTGCCGAGCAGCTGGCGATGAAGCTCGAGCCCGCATGGGGCGGGCCGCGAACTGCTGATAGCCGCTACGGCGCCGTATCTATCGGCAAAAGCCAGCATCTTGTGATCTACACACGCAATACTCGACCAGACGAAGGGGACTGGGACGCCATTCTCCTGATTGATCCGGTGCTTGCTGATCAGACGTTCGAGCTTGGCCTGGCAGATGGCAGCTCCTACGTCGCCCTCATGAAACGGGGACAGCAGGTGCTGGCGGCGCGGGGGGTGGCGGAGAGCGAGAGCTCGTGGTTGCCGGATACCGAGAATGTGGCGGCTCAGCCCAGGAGGTGGCAATCAAAAGAGCCGGGAACAAGATCGTATGTCTACGCGACCCAGTTGGTGGCAGAGCCAGACCTGTATGTGCTGGCCCGTTTCGACAACAAGGCAGCCGATGCGGCTTTTTATCAGTTTCTGGTGTTGTGTATTACGCCGCTTCTGACTTTGGCCCTGCTGTGCATCACCTATGCAAGGGCGATCCAGTTCGATGTGGTGCTGTGGCTCAAGGGAATCGAGACCGCCGCCCGCGCGCGTCACACAACACGTGATACTTTGGCACCTGTCGGTGACTCCATGCCGAGCGATATCCGCCATGTGGCAGAAGCGTTCAACACGATGGTCCTGGAAGGCAACAAGCGCGAAGACGCGCTGCGCCAAACACTTGACGCAAACCAATATCTGCTGCGCGAGTTGAACCATCGCGTGAAGAACAGCCTGCAAGTGATCCAGAGCTACCTGGCACTTTCGCGCCGTCAACGCAGCGGCATGCAGAAGATTCACTTCGCCGAAACCGAGGCGATGGTCCAGGTCATGTCGACATCATACCGGCTGGCCCTGATCGATGGAACGATGAGACCTGTTGTGATCAGGCCATTTCTGGAAGAAATCATTGATAATCTTTCATCATCCCTGAAACGTTCAGACCAATGGATAGATGTTCAGATTGATGTCGAGGCCGGGCTGGTGGTCGACCGGATCATTCCATTGGGCCTGAGTGTCGTTGAGGCGGTGATCGCGGGATTGCGCGCAGACCGTGCAACGCTCGTGCGGGTGCTGCTGGCATCGCAAGCGGACGGGCTGATCAATATTGTTGTCTCGACAGACGGCATCAGGTCGCAAAACTTGCCGCCGCCACGGATCATCGCCGGGCTGGCTGCCCAATTGGAGGCCAGCGTCGCAAAGGGTGAACCGGGCCAGATTCTGAACTGGACCTTCAGCGCCTGAAACAATTAGATTTCGCCTGAGGGGCGGATGACAACACTGACATCGGGCTGCACGACCTGCGGCATG
>JBOFIL010000363.1:0-6551 GCA_051650165.1 Allobosea sp. | reverse complement strand
CGGCAGCATCGACGATCTCGCTGCGCACCTGCTGGATCTGCACCTCCACCTCGCGGATGGCGGCACCCATTTCCTCGGCGGCCTGCGCTGCATTTTCGACATAGGAGGACGCTGCATTGGACGCCGTGGAGGCGTTGCTCGCGCGCCGGGCAGCGCTTGCGGCAATATCTGTCAGGTTTTGAGATGCATCGGCCATAGAGGCCGCGTTCTGGCCAAAAGCCTTGAGGGCCTGGCTGCTGGTTTCACGAAAGCGCTCAATCGATTGCTCGATGGCGCGCTGGCGTGACAGCTGGGATTCATCCGCATCCCGCTGGGCGCGCTCCATCTGCTCACGTTCGATCATGCCAATGCGCAGCTGTTCAAGCGCGCGGGCGATCTCGCCAATTTCGTCAAGACGTTCACGATCAGTGATGACGATGTCATGCTCGCCTCTGGAAAGGGTCGAGACCTGCGCGCGAAAGCGGGTGAGGGGTGTGAGTGTGCGCTTGAGCAGGGTGCGCAGCAGCAAGGCAAGCCCGAGTGCGAGCATGAGCGTGATACCGGCCTTGGTCAGGATGGCTTCCTGCAAGGAGGCGTTGACTGGCTCCTTGGTGAAGCGGGCAGCGACATAGCCGATATGCTTCTTGCTGTGCGAGATGACGATGCGACGGAACTGAAGGACCGTTCCAGCGGTTTCGATGACGCTCGTTTCATTCTCTGCCGAAATCTCCCAAGGGTTGCGGCCTATTTCTTTCTCAATCCGCATGGGTGTGAAATCGAGGCGGTCAGTCTCGCTGCGGGCCACAGTGGCAAGCGAGGAGAGATCATCTGCAACGAACATGGCAATGAAGGCCGGGTCTGCCTTCAGCGATTCCAGCATGAAATTGATGGTGGTGGTATCGCGCGAGAGGATCAGTGTCGGAGCCGCGCTCGAGATCATGCGCATCATGCCATCGACACGCGCACGCATCTCGTTCATCGCGCGCTGACGCTCTTCGAGAATGCCCACGCCCATCAGAACAGAGACGGCAAGCGCCAGGAGACCAACGGAGATCAGCACGATCCGCCCGGAGAGCGAGCCTTTGCCAAAGCGCAAGAGGCCAGAGAACCCAGCCAGCTTCTTGAAGCGTCCAGGTGCGAATTCACGCGCCTCACCTGGCATTGTCACGACTGCCGAACCCTTGGCGCTCTTCCATCCGAACATTGCAGACCCCTTGCCCAACTGCATCGAAGGTATCTTGCAAGGGTAAACACAAGGGTAAACAGGCTGCTGCTTTGCGCCAAATCATCGGTAAAAATCATCAGAAAACAGCATAAAAATAGCTATTCCCGCGATATGTGCCGCATTCCGCGCACCACCAGCATGTCGTTTTGACGCTATCAGACCAACACTGATTGGCTATTGTGGTGCTGAACATCATCAGCGAGCTATTCCCGACATGCGCCCCGCCATTGGAAATCCACCAGCCGACCTTGATTTCACCAGCGACAATGTGGCGGGGGCTGCCCCGCGCGTGATGGATGCTGTGGTTGCCGCCAATCGTGGCAAGGCGGCAGCCTATGGCGCGGATGAGGCATCAGTGCGTGTCACGCGGTCACTATGCGAGCTGTTCGGGCGCGAAGTTGCGGTGGCGTATCTGCCGACTGGCACGGCGGCCAATGCACTGGCGGCTGCGCTGTTCGTGCGGCCCTGGCAATCGATCCTGACGTTTCGAGAAAGCCATCTGGCCGATGATGAATGCGGCGCGCCGGAATTCTTCACCCATGGTGCCAAGATCATCGGGCTGGAAGGGGTGGGCGCGAAGCTGACGCCTCAGGCAGTGCAGGCACAGCTCGCGATGATGCCGGAAGGCGCGATGAAGCAGATGCAACCTGCTCTGCTCTCGATCTCGAATGTCACCGAGTCCGGGCTGGTCTATCGCCCCGAAGAGGTGCGGGCGCTGAAAGACGTGATCGCCCCACGCGGGCTGGCTTTGCATATGGATGGCGCGCGCTTTCCCAATGCGGTGGTGGCCTTGGGCTGCACGCCGGCGGACATCACATGGAAAGCTGGCGTCGATGTTTTATGCTTCGGCGGCAGCAAGATTGGCGGGTTGGCGGCGGAGGCTGTCATCGTGTTTGAGCCTGAAAAGGCGCGCGAGATGAAATACATCCACAAACGCTCCGGCCATGTGCTCTCCAAGATGCGATTTCTCACTGCGCAGTTCGAAGCGCTATTGGAGGGCGATTACTGGCTGGAATTGGCCGCCCATGCCAATGCGATGGCGAGCCTGCTTGCCGAAGGTGTGACAAAGGCGGGCTGTCGCTTGGCTTGGTCCTGTGAGGCGAATGAGGTGTTTATCATTGCGCCTGCTGCGCGGATTGCAGGCTGGCGCGCACAGGGCCTCAAGGCTCACCGCTGGACGAGCACGGCATATGCCGGCGCGCTTGCGCCGGATGAGGAGATCATACGGCTGGTGACGAGCTTTGCCACAAACCGGGAAGACATCACGGCGGCAGTGGAGCTGTTTCAGGCCAGTTGAGGCGATTGGCCGTGGTTTGTGTGCATTTTGCTGCCGCAAGGATGCCTTAATCACTTGTCAACCATGATGGGCGGCGCGGGCTTCAACGCGTGCCGCTCGTTGCGCATGGCTGCTGGTCACAGCTTCAGCCTGCCGCCAATCCGGAGTTTGCCGATGCCGTTCCGGCTTAGATATGCTCTCGTCGCGCTTGTTTTCTCGCCGGCATTCGTTGCCGGGCCCGCAAGTGGGCCCGCAAGCGCCCAGATGTTCGGATTTTCAGTTGGTGGCCACCCGCGGCCAATCCCGCCGCGCGGGGTATATGCCATTGCCCCGCATCACGCGCTGATGCCGCCCGGCATGGCGCTCGCCGTTCTCGGCGATCAGGGCTTTCGCGCCGTGGGCCGTGTCGTGCTGCGCGGCGAAGCGCTGGTTGTGGCAGCGCTTGATCCGCGTGGGCGGCCCGTGACGGTGATCATGGATGCCTATGATGGCGAGATACTCAACGTGGTACCGCGTGCCATGGCTGCCCCTGAGCCGCAGCCCCGGATTATGACCGCGCCAAAGCCGGCCCCAAACCCGGGCGCTCGCGTCATCTCTGTTCAGCCACCCGTTCGGCCAAAGCAATTGGCAGTTGCAACGCCGGCTGTGCCGGCGGCAGTCAAGCCCGCAGTGGCGGCCTATCCCCCGCCTGAAGCTGGCGCGCTGAGAAAGTTGAGCCGCCAGGCCGATTGAGGCGGCAAAAGCATATCACCGATAGCCGATAGCGCGGCCCTTGCTGTCTCTGCGCAAGGAGCGCTTGCCGGGGTCATGATAGCTGCGGCTGGAGCAGATTGGCGTGCCCGATTTTGATTGCTCTCCGAGGAAGGCAAGCGAGGGCTGCAATCCGTTGGGGCTGAACTTGATCTTGTCGATCATGCAGGCGACAGGGCCAGGGTCAGCCGTCTTGCCGTGCGGGCTGCAATAGACGCCCGAGAGCATGGCGATCGGCTCCTCGAAGGCGCTGACAAAGCCGATGCAGGTGCGCGGCCTGAAGCCATCATTGATGATGACATCGCGCCCGTTGAACGAGCCAAACCGCGTGGTGAATTCGTAGTATGGCCCCGTAAGCTGCTTGGAACCGTTGACCTTCACGGCGCTCATCACCTCGGCCAGAAAGCCGTTGCGATGAAACCGATCCGTATCGCCTTGAATGAGCGTGATGCCTGCAAAGCCACCGCTGGAACTTGGCACGCCGAAGGCCCAGCGGTCCTCCCGGACGCTTGAGGTCTGCTGGACCAGGAAATGCGTGCCGGTAATCCCGGATAGCTGGTCCACTGGCCATGTCAGCGCCGGTGTTGCCGATGCCTTCTGAGCGGGCGTCGGCCCTGGCGTCATGCGCAATGTGGCACCATCAGGCCCGGCATCGCGGACTGTCATGCGCATATCCCGGTCGGAGAGTTTCGACACCTCATTGGACACCATGCCCACCATCATGCCCGCGAAGACCATCGGAGCGATGAAGAGCAAGCCGACCACCGCCAAAATGGAGAGGAAGATGGTGCGGCCAAACGTGCTCCCCTTCGTCACGATCTGCGGACGTTCTATGCCGGCATCTTGGCGGATCGAGTTGAGGCTCACGGTGCTTTCCTTTGTGCCAGTTCCGTCTTTGGCGTGAGGGTTGCGCTGCGCAATGCAGGTGCAGGTGCATCGGCATCCAGCCAGCTGGTCTTGCGGCCAATCTGGGCAATGCGGGCCGGGTTGCAGGCCGGGTCGCGGTTCTTTTCAGCCTGGCTGAACACCGCCCTGAGCGCCTTGTCATCGCCGGCGCTGAGCAGGGCGATGCGGTCAATCATGCAGGCAAGCTGACGCCGATCCGCCGGGCGGCCATCGGCAGCGCACCACCAGCCGGCAATGCGCAGATTGGTCTCGCCATTGACATGGCGAAAGCCGAGGCAGGCGCGCTTCGTGTCGCCTTGCGAGAGCATGGCATCGGCGGTTTCAACGCCGCCGAACTTGGTGTTGATCAGGCTTGATTGCTGGATGCGCTCGATGGCGATGCCGCTATCGGCACCCTGCGAGACCAGATCAAGGAACAGGCTGCGCGGCGCAGCGCCATCGCGCAGGAATGAAAGCTGCAGATGGGTTTCAGGCTTGCCTTGGGCGCTACTTCCGGTCGGGGCACCAGATGTCTTGGCCGCCAGCGCGCCATAGATCAGCCGGTCATCGCGCCCGCCCTTGCTGTGGCGAAACCCCTCATAGCGCTGGTTCTGGCCGGCCAGATCCTGCGCGCCGAGGCCGAAGATCGCGATGGGCTTCTGCACCCGGCTCCACTCGCCAAGCGACGCGGTGTTCATCGGGTCTGATTTGGCGGGGTCAAATTTGGCAAGCGTTGCGCTGAGGCTTTCGCCGGCTTGCAAATCACGGCGCAAGGCCGGTGTGGAGACGGCCTCGACACCTGCCGTTGCGCTTGTATTCGCAACTTCCATGACGAAGGGCACGAAGGAGGCCGCGAGCGCAAGGCCCAGCGCACCCGCACTCAGCTTCATGCTCATTTTCATGCCAAAGCGGGCGGAGGGCGAGCGCAGGCCCGTGCTGGCGATCATGCCAAGAAATGCGGCTGCGGATGAAATGACGCCGTGCTTGCGTTCTGCCTGAAGCCGCCAGTCGGTGGGGCGGGCTGTGACCCCAGTTTCGGTAGACACTGATGCGGCGCTTGCGCGCTGGCGCTCAAGCAGCTGGCGCGCAAGCTTCATGGTGTGTGCAGCAGCTTTCAGTGCATGAACGTGCATCTCAACACTGGCTGCGCGCAGCCTTGCCACAAGCACGATCATCGATGGCCGCAGCCGGTCTTGCCCGAGCCTCTTTTGCCCTAGCGCTAGCCTCACTCGCAGCTCTTGCAACATACGCAACGCAACCATACCCACCTCCCCGGACACAGATCCGGCTATTCCCTGCCCGACGTTGCGCGCTAGCGGGTGGCTGGTTGGTTACCGGGAGGGGGCTTGCAGCGGTAAGGTTGAAATGAGGGTCAATGCGAGGTTGAGAGGAAGGGTTAAACAAATGTAAATCAATGTAAAAATTCAAAAATGCAATTCGGTTTGTTGCAAGGAGAAGCGCCCTTTTGGAGCGCTTCCGCCTTTGCGACAAGGACTTTGCATAGCAACCACATCATTCTGTGCTATCGCGCACCATACTCGCGAATGGTGGTGTACACCTTTTATTTATGGTCCTAAAAGGACGTATTCTATGGGGCGACAAGGATGTCGCGTATAGCTTAGGTGTACTTGCGAGAAGGCATCAAGTGAAGCTTAAGCTTCATGACGATACCTCCCTTGGCTTGCAGGGCCACCAACACGGTAGCCCATAGTCAAATAACAAACTTCGACCTAAATTGATAGTTGGAAGGGTAGATTTCTGGGGGCAATGTTGACAAAATACCCCCTATTGTGGTTTCGCATCGCAGCACGGGCTTCCGCCATGAGGGCGGGTTCGGTCAGGCATGGTCATTTGAGGGCAGACAGCGCGATGGCGTTTGTTTCCACGATGAAAACGACCACCAAAACGGCCACGCCGAAAGGCGTGACGCCGCGTTGATGCTTGGCCGCCTTCGGGAACTCCCCCGTCGGGGGTGAGACCGGGGCAGGGATCATTCCCAGCTTTTGTCCCGCAAGCCGGGGGAGACCATAGACCGGTCGGCCAGAGAACCCCCCAGATTGCCGATCGACCACGAAAAGGAATGCCATGATGGGCTTCAAGGTCGCAGTCGCAGGCGCTACCGGCAATGTCGGACGCGCCATGCTGGATATTCTCGCCGAGCGCGCCTTTCCGGTGAGCGAGGTCGTTGCTCTTGCCTCGCGCAAGTCGGTCAACACCGAGGTCTCTTATGGCGACCGCATCCTCAAGGTGCGCGCGCTGGAGGATTATGATTTCACGGGCACGGATATCTGCCTGATGTCCGCCGGCGGCGAGGTCTCGAAGCAATGGTCGCCGAAGATCGGCCAGCAGGGCTGCGTCGTTATCGATAACTCCTCTGCCTGGCGCTATGACATGGACGTGCCGCTGGTTGTGCCGGAAGTGAATCCGGACGCGGTA
>JBOFIL010000362.1:0-6567 GCA_051650165.1 Allobosea sp. | reverse complement strand
CGCTAGGCTGCGTATTCTACCGCGCGGAGTGGCCGGAAAGGATCGGAGCAAACCGCGCCGACACGCTCGACGCCGTCGCCGTCGATCTCGCGGGGCGCGCAGCGGAGATTATCGTCTACGGCGCGCCGGACAGCGGCTCCGGCGGCTCCAGATCCTCCGACCTCCACCTCGCCACGCGACGGCTCTTCCAGCTTCACCAGCTCGCGGGGCTCGGCCGCACAAGCGCCCTGTTCTGGCAATCCGAAATCAAGGAGGGCCGCGCTGTCCCGCTTCACATCCGGCGGCCGATCGAGGCTGACCTCCGTGAGCAGGAGGCGCGCGCCATCTCGATCCTTTCCGAGAGCCGCGGCGTACTCGACGCGCTCACTGCGCGGCTGGTCGCCGACCGCACCATGACTGGTGAGACCTTCGCCGCGGGGTTTGCACCGCGCATCAAGCGACTGAAAGCTCCCGACACGAGCTGACGCTCCGGGTCCGATCGCGACGGCTGGCACCGATCACCAGCCGCCGCGCTCTTCGCCCGAACCAATTTCAGGGACTCTCCGCAGGACTTGCCGCCACTCAACGCGGCGGGACTGGAAGCTCGTGCGTCGTCCCCGCAGAGCCGGAATCACGCGCAGCAGGTACTACAGACTTGGCGAGTATGGAGGCAATCAAAATTGAGGTCTTGGCAGTCGACGGAAGAGATACCCGAGAGAGCCTCCAGTCGCGCACGAATTGCTGTTCAAGCGCAATCTCTGTGGAGACTTATCGATTGACTTGACTCCACCAGAAATCCGCATGACGTTAAATAATTGGTCCAGCGTCTTGTCCCCCGCGTCCTTTCCACCCTGGCAGCCAGCATTGCCGTGGGGCCGGGTTTCGGTAAGACGATCCTGCCCTCCGCCATGTTTGTGCTCCGTGTAGGCAGCCTGGTGCTGCAGGAGACGTCAAGATGGCCTTTGCGAAGAACGGCCCAAGCCTGGAAAACTATCTCGACTTGATCGAGCGGCAGGATTTCGATGCAGATAGACAATCAAGTCCAGCTCCGATTTGCGACAGGGACACTGGAATAGCTGTCATCACCGTCTTGCAGCGCTCAAGGCGTGTGAAGGAACGGGAAGCGCTGCTCTTTGAGACGTATTTCAGCGATCTTCTGGATTTGGTGCTCAGCCGAGAGACGCTGAAGCATATCACGATCCTCCTCATCATCAATTTCATCTTATGGGGGGTATCACATGGCTAGGGCGCAACTTGACCGCCATCGTGCTTTGCCGCTGCCAATAGATGTGGCGCAATCGGCCCCTCGCGCGGTGATCTACGCACGCGTCTCAACCGAGGCTCAGGCTGCTAATGAACTCTCGATGGATGATCAGGTCGAAACCCTGAAGGCCGAATGTCGCAAGAATGGTTGGGAGGTCGCTGGCGTTTTCCGCGAGGAGGGAGCCTCGGGAACCTCATTGGAAGGGAGACCTCAGTTCGAGGCGGCGCTTCAAGCCGTCCAGCGCTCCGATAAAGGCCGTCGAATTCTGCTGGGTTATGCCCTAAGCCGCATGTTTCGGTCACTGCTGGACCAGGAGATGACCTATTTCCGACTGGAAGCCGCAGGCATCGAGGTGGTGTCTTTCGCAGACAACATCCCGGAAGGGGACACAGGCCGGATGTACCGGCAATTCATCGGGATGGTCAACGAAGCTCAAGTGGTCGAGATCCGCCGAAATACGAGGCGCGCCATGCGCCGAAATGCACAGCTCGGTTTCTCGAATGGGGGCCAAATTCCATTCGGCTATCAGTCCATTAAGGCGGATGAGATGGGGGATAAGGTCAAGAAGAAACTCGCAAAGGAGCCCGTGGAAGCAGAGCTCGTACAGCTGATCTTCCGTCTTGCTGACGAGGGCGATGGATCGACCGGGCCATTGGGCACGAAAAAAATTGCAAACTGGCTTGCTGAGAAAGGACGTCTATCCCGAAAGGGCAATCTCTTCGGCACAGGCACTATCCACGAAATCCTGACCCGAGAGGCTTATACAGGCATCCGCCGATTTAATGAATTCTCGGGCAAAAAGCGCAGGCCGAACGCGCCCGACAGCATCGATACCTATGAAATCCCGATGATCATTGAGAGGGAGCTGTTCGATAGGGTCCAGTCGAGGCTGACAAGCCGCCGCCCGCGCGAGAAAGGACCGCGGCTCGACGCATCGCCAAGCCTGATGGGCGGGCTTATCCGCTGTGCATGCGAACCTTCGCACGCTCTGACCATCACGACTGGCACCTCCAGGACGGGCAAGATCTATCACTACTACAAGTGCATGGGCGCAATCAAAAAGGGCACGACGGGTAGCGATTGCGGTCAATGCCAACGGATTAGCTTGCCGCGCGAAGTCTCCGACCAGCTTGTTACCCAAGCCCTGCTGGACGAACTCCTCCAGACGGAACGTGTTACGGAAATCCTGATGTCTGTGGCCACCGAACGCGCAAGGCGAAACGTCACCGCTGAACGGCGCTTAGCCAATTTGGCCAAGGAGCTCGAAGACACCAAACAGCGCCTCAGCCGACTTTTGGACGGTATCGAGCTGGGAACGATCGACGCCCGCGACCCGGACGTGAAGCCTCGGATCGACAGCCTTCGGTCGCTTCGGGACCGTATTGCGGCTGATATCGATTACGCGCGCAATACCGCAGCCAATCTGTCCTCGCTCGATCCCATCGCCGTCGAACGCTTCATAGCTGCCGTACGCGAAAGGCTGACAACGGGCGATGTGGCAGTGCGCAAGGCGGCACTCGAAGCTCTGGTTGACCTGATTGTCGTCGATGAAAAAACCATCACCCTCATCGGAGGCAATGACAACATCATCGGCGGGGTCGGTGGAACGCCCAAACGCAAATCCCAAAAAATGGTTCGTAGTTCTGTTCAGGAATGGTGCCCCTGGCCGGAATCGAACCAGCACTCCTTGCGGAATCCGATTTTGAGTCGGACGCGTCTACCAGTTCCGCCACAGGGGCCCGTGCCAAGCGGGCGAGGCATGCTTTAGCGCGGGGGCTGGCGGCTGGTCAACCATGCGTGATGCCCATCGCGCGGCAAGTGGGGCGGCATAAGCGGCTGCAGAAGCTGCTCCCCGTTGGGCGCAGGCTCGCCTAGAATAAGCCAATGAACCTGCTCCGATTCGCCTCCAACGTCTGGCGCTCACCTGCCCGCGCTCTATGCGCTCTGGCACTGGCCTCGGCAGTGCTGCTGGCGGGCGCATGGTGGTTCGAGCTGGCGATGCAGCTCATCCCCTGCAAGCTATGCCTCGAACAACGCGAGCCGCATTATGCCGCCCTGGCCGTTGCGTTGGCGGGCCTTGCATCGCTGCGCTATGGCGCGGGAAAGGCAGCGGCGGGCGCTCTGGCTGTGTTGGCCGGACTGTATCTGTGGAGCACAGGGCTGGGCGTCTATCATTCCGGCGTGGAATGGGGCTGGTTCATGGGCCCGAACGATTGCGGCGGGCGCATCACGCCCTCGACCGGCGGCGCTGGCGACCTGATGAAGCAGCTGGAGAGCGTGCGCGTTGTCTCGTGCACGCAGGCTGCCTGGCGGTTTCTCGGCCTCTCGCTCGCTGGCTGGAACGCGATTTTCTCGCTCGTCTCGGCAGGGGTGGCTGCGTTGGCGTTGCTGGCAGCAAGAAAAATATAGCGAGTGCCGCTCGACCGGGCAACAGCCTTTCATAACGCCCCCTGAAAACAACGTCACGCGACTGTCAAATACCCGCCCTAGCCTTCTGGTTGATTGTTGGGGGCAGTGTTGTGATCCATTTGCGTCAAAGTTCGAATCATTGGCTGCGTCGTTCAGCCTTGCTTGTCGCCCTTGTCATGGCGTGCGTCTGGCCTGGGGCCTCGCAGGCAGAACCCATCCGCGGTGCAGGATCAACTTTCGCAGCACCAATCATACAGCAATGGGGCAAGGCCTACACAGCGCGCCGTGCAGACGGCGCAGACGTGATGTCAACCGATTGGCTGCTCGATTACGAGCCGGTTGGCTCGCTGGCAGGCATCATGCGCCTGGCGCAACCCGAAATGGATTTCGCAGCCACCGACACGCCCTTCCCACCGGAAGAACTCGCGCGGCGCGGATACCGGCAATTCCCGGTGGTCATTGGCGCTGTTGCTGTTGTGGTCAATCTCGGCAATCTACCATCCGGACGCCTCAAGCTGAGCGGCCCGCTGCTAGCCGATATTTTTCTGGGTAAGATCACGCGTTGGTCGGATCTGGCCATCCGCGAGGTGAACCCGGATTTGACCCTGCCTGATCTGCCAATCGCCGTGATGCGCCGTCAGGATGGCTCCGGAAGCACGGCGAATTTCACCGAGTATCTTTCCGCAGTCAGCCCGGAATGGAAAGCCAAAGTAGGCTCTGATGTTCTGGTCAAATGGCCTGTCGGCACAGGTGCGGAAGGCACACAAGGGTTGGTGCGGGCTGTCAGCGCACGCAATGGCTCAATTGGCTATCTCGAATATGGCCAGCTCAAGCGTGCCGGGCTCAGCTATGCCTTGCTGCTGAACCGGGCCGGCCAGTTCATCGCACCTGAAGCCACGAACGCGCAGGCAGCTGCCGATGCCGTGGACTGGGCCGGATCATCCGAGTTCAACCGCTCGCTCCTCAACCAGCCAGGCCGAGACAGCTATCCGCTGACAGCCGCGACCTTTGTTGTGACACCTGATGCCAGCCGCAGTGCGGCCCGCACAGCACGTGTGCATGCCCTGTTCGACATTGCCTTCGATGAAGGCGCAGCCGCGGCGGCGCGGCTTGGCTATGTGCCGCTGCCAGCCAGCCTTGTCCTGCAGATCCGCGATGCATGGAAGCGCCCGCTGCGAACTGGCGGCTGAAGTCAATTTACCTGGAACCATGGCTGGCCCGTTTGGGCTTGCTCCACCCTCATCAAGACTGACAGGCTCAAGGAGCTGGGAACCATGAACATTGATATCTTCAGGGACGTGCTCGTCCCCGTCATTGGGGGCCTCGGCCTTTTCATGCTGGGGCTTGAATTCATGTCCAACGGCATTCAGGCCTTGTCCGTCAACAAGATGCGTGACTTCCTCGCAAAGGCGGCGGGAACGCCGGTCAAGGGTGTGTTGGCCGGCACATTGATCACGGGTGTCATCCAATCCTCGACAGCCATGACCGTGATGGTCGTCGGCCTCGTCAATGCCGGCGTCGTGGCGCTCAGGCCCGCCATCAGCGTGATCATGGGGGCCAATATCGGCACCACGCTTGGCAACGGCCTGATCGCGCTGCCGCTTGGGCCGCTGGGTCTGATCTTTTCCGGCATCTTCGCGCTGGTCTATTGCTTCACCAAGAGCGAGAAAATCCGCAACATCGCGCTGGCCTGCATGGGTTTTGCGCTGATCTTCTACGGCCTCAACCTGATGACCGGCGGCTTGCGACCCTTGCGCAATATGCCCGAGGTGATGGAGATCATGCGCGGCCTCAAGGCTGACAATTATCTTGCGCTGCTGACCTGTGTCGGCATCGCGGCATTCATCACCGCAATGATCCACTCATCCTCCGCCACCATCGGCATCGTCATGGGACTTGGTGCGGCGGGTATCCTTGATTGGCAGACTGCCGTCGCCTTCTCGCTGGGCGCTGACCTTGGCACCACCATCACCTCGTGGATGGCCTCCTGGAACCTATCCAAGAATGCCAAGCGGGCGGCTTACGCGCACATCTCGTTCAACATCATCGGCGTGCTGGTCACCATCCCGCTGTTCTTCGTGTCGATGGATGTGCTGAAATATGTGATGCAATGGTTCGGGGGCGATCCGGGCATTGCCGTGCTGGTCAATGGCAAGGAGACCTTCCCGCTGGTGCCGGTCGCAGTCGGCCTCTACTCGACCTTCTTCAACATCTTCAACACCGCGCTGCTGTTCCCCTTCGTCGGCGTGTTCGAGCGTGTGCTGTCTCAGGTTGGCCGCACTGACGCCGAAGATGTCGAGGATTATTCGACCCCCAAATTCCTCGACAAGAAGCTGGCGGATGATTTTGCCGAAGCCGTTCCCGCCGTGCAGCGCGAAACCGCGCGGCATCTGGAGGCCGGCGCCATGTTCCTCAACATTGCGCGCGGCTCAAAATCTGCCCCGGCCGATCCGGGCCAGCATTATCAGGCCACGGACATCCTCAGCCGTGACATCCGGGCCTACACCTCATCCTTGATGAGCAAGGATCTGCCCTATGAGCAGCTCGACCTTGTGGCGAGCCTGATCGAAGAGGCCGACTTCACGGCCGCATTGGCCGAGTCACTGCATCAGGTCGCTCGCCGCGTTCGCCGCGAGCCTTTCGGCGCACAGGCGCAGGAGATTGTAACCGCTTCGCTCAACCGGCTTGAGTACTCGATGCGGGATATTCTGCCCGATCATGGCGTGCAGGCCCCATCAATGCCGGCTGGTCATGTCACGCATCAGGAAGTGGAGGAGCTGAGGGCGCGCATATTGGCGCTTGGCCCCAATGCTGGTGCGGCCGAACGCGGCACCATCCTGGCTCTGCTGGGCAGTGTCGAGCGCGCCGAGTTCCTGATCCGCCGCATCGACGCGGAGCGCAAATCCGTCAACCGC
>JBOFIL010000361.1:0-7408 GCA_051650165.1 Allobosea sp. | reverse complement strand
CGGCTTCCGCCACCGTCACGTTATCGCGTCCATGCGCATCGGCCAGAAAATGCTCGGTACGTTCGGCCACCCAGCGCACAGGGCGCTTCAGCACCCGCGCAGCCTCGGCGCAAAGGCCATATTCGCGATACATGAAGCTCTTGGTGCCAAAACCGCCGCCGACATCGGGCGTAATGACCCGCACGCTGGAAGGCTTCACCTTGAGGATGTTTTCCGCGAGCGTATCGCGCACACCATGCACGCCCTGGCTGGTCAGCGTCAGCGAGAAGCTTTTCGTCCTGGCCTCATAGTCAGCCAGGCAGGCGCGGGTCTCCATGTAGTTGGTCACCAGCCGGTTGTTCTCGATTGTGAGCTTGACGCGCCTCGCCGCCGCCTTGAACGCCGCCTCCACCTTGGCGGCATCGCCCATCGCCGTCTCGTAGACGCGGTTGCCCGGCGCATCTGGCCAGATTTGCGGCGCGCCCTTGGAAAGCGCCTCAGCAGGATCAGCCACGGCTTTCAGAGGTTCCCAGGCGATGTCGATGGCTTCCGACGCATCGCGCGCCTGCTCGATGGTCTCGGCCACGATGAACGCCACCGCATCGCCAACATGGCGGACAGTGTCGCCGCAAAGGAGCGGCTGAACAGGGTTTGGCGTCGGCGATTTGTCGGCATTGGGGACATTGCCCTGACAGGGCACGCCGCCAAGATGCGTCACATCAGCGGCAGTCAGGATAAGCCTGACGCCCTTCATCGCCTGCGCAGCGGATATGTCCTTGATGGTGAAGCGCGCGAAGGCATGAGGCGAGCGCAGCACAAAGGCCTGAAGCGCTTTCTCAGCCAGCACATCCGAGGTGTAGCGCCCATGTCCGGTGATGAAGCGCTGATCCTCCACGCGCCGCATCGGCTGGCCGACACCAAACTTGGCAACGCTCATCATCAGCTCCCTATGGTGGCACTCAGCCTGTCACAACCTCTTCGCCATGCATCAGCCAATCCTTGAACCCGCCGGGGTAATGCGCTGACAGCGGCAGGCCAGCATCCTCTGCAGCCTCGATGGCGCGCAGCGAGCGCACACCTGCCGCGCAGGAAAACACAACGCGTTGTCCCTTCGGCATGGGAATGGCTTCAACATCGAAGCTGGAGAGGGGAATGTTCACTGCCCCCGGCATATGGCCTGCGGCAAACTCATGCACCTCACGAACATCGACGATAAGCACAGAGCCATCCGCCAGCCCCGCGCGCACCTCATCGCGGGACCATTCCTCCACACCCTGATGATTCACTGGCATGAAACAGTGCCTGCGCAATCAGGATTGTGGCTGCGGCTCGATGCCCACATCCGGGTTCGGCTTTCTGCCGCGGCCAGCCTTCGGCACGGTTGCGCCGCGGGTTGGCGGGGGCTGGTCAGCATCGCGGCTGGGCGGCTTGCCTTCGAGCAGATCCTTGATCTCATCGCCCGTCAGCGTCTCGTATTCGAGCAAGCCTTCAGCGATCTGGATGAAAGCCTCGCGGTTGTCGTTGAGGATCTTGTGGGCCGCCTTGTGGCCTTCTTCCACCAGACGCTTGACCTCGGAGTCGATTTTCTGAGCCGTCGACTCCGAGATGGCCTGTGAGCGGCCCATCGACATGCCGAGGAACACCTCTTCCTGGTTGTCACCATACATGACGAGCCCAAGCTCCTCGGAGAAGCCCATGCGTGTCACCATCGCGCGCGCCATCTTGGTGGCCTGCTCGATGTCGCCAGTCGCGCCAGAGGTGATGTTGTCCTTGCCGAAGATGATCTCTTCGGCTGCGCGCCCGCCCATGGCCACGGCAAGCTGCGAGGTGAACTCCTTGTATTTCATCGAGTAGCGATCGCCCTCGGGCAGGAATTTGACCATGCCGAGCGCGCGCCCGCGCGGGATGATGGTGGCCTTGTGAACCGGGATGCCCGCGGGCACTTTGAGGCCGACAATGGCGTGCCCTGCCTCATGATAGGCAGTGAGGCGTTTTTCTTCCTCGCTCATCGCCATGGATTTGCGCTCGGCGCCCATCATCACCTTGTCCTTGGCGTCCTCGAACTCGGCATGGGTGACGATGCGCTTGCCGCGCCGCGCCGCCAGCAGGGCGGATTCATTGACAAGGTTCATCAGGTCAGCGCCAGAAAAGCCAGGAGTGCCGCGCGCGATGATCTTGAGATCGACATCGGGAGCCAGCGGCACTTTCCGCACATGCACGCGCAGGATTTTCTCGCGGCCATTCACATCCGGGTTCGGCACCACGATCTGCCGGTCGAAGCGACCGGGGCGCAGCAGCGCCGGATCGAGCACATCCGGCCGGTTGGTGGCGGCGATGATGATGATGCTTTCATTCGGCTCGAAGCCATCCATCTCGACCAACAGCTGGTTGAGTGTCTGCTCGCGCTCGTCATTGCCACCACCAAGGCCGGCACCGCGATGGCGACCGACCGCATCGATCTCGTCGATGAAGATGATGCAAGGCGCATTCTTCTTGGCCTGCTCGAACATGTCGCGGACACGGCTCGCGCCGACGCCGACAAACATCTCGACGAAGTCCGAACCCGAAATGGTGAAGAACGGCACGTTGGCCTCGCCTGCCACGGCGCGCGCGGTCAGCGTCTTGCCGGTGCCGGGAGGGCCGACCAACAGCACGCCGCGCGGGATGCGCCCGCCAAGCCGCTGGAATTTTGCCGGATCGCGCAGGAACTCGACAATTTCCTGCAAATCTTCCTTGGCTTCATCAATGCCGGCAACATCCTCGAAGGTGATGCGGCCATGCGCCTCGGTGAGGAGCTTTGCCTTGGATTTGCCAAAACCCATGGCACGCCCTGCCCCGCCCTGCATCTGGCGGGACATCACCACCCAGAGCCCCACGATAATGAAAACTGGCAGCAGGTTAGCCAGCAATGTCAGGAACCAGTTGCCCTCTGATGAGGGCGCCTTGGCGGCAATCTGCACGCCCTTCTGCTGCAGGCGCGTGATCAGCATCGGATCATACGGCGCATAGGTCGAGAAGGTTCGCCCATCGGAATAGGTTCCCGAAATCTCATGCCCGGCGATGGTCACGGTCGCGATCTTGCCGCTGTCAGCATCCGAGAGAAGCTGGCTGTAGGCAATATCGGTCGACACGCCCCCGCGCTGCCCCGGATTGTTGAACAATGTGACCAACGCCAAAACCAGAAGGAAAATCACGACCCAGAGCGCGAAATTCCGGAAATGAGGATTCATCGAACCGTTCCTGTTGGGCCTGCCCGCAACGCGCTGCGCGTGTGGGCGGTTGAATGCAATCTATGCTTCGTCCCCCCCCTTGCCAAGGGAAAGCACGCGATCAGAGTGAATGCTTGTGCGTGGTGGCTGCTTCAGAAGGGTGAGAGCACCATCGCGTTGGAGAGAAACCGCGAGGCCGGCGAGTGTCAGCTTGCAGCTTTTGCCGGCTGACAAGGCAGCTTCAAGCCGGATCGTGGCCGATTCGAGCTTTTCCAGCGGCACAGGCGCGTCTTCAAGCAGAAATGCTTCTGGCTTTTCAGCTGGTCCGCCTGCGTCATTGCAGCGCAATTCAACCCTGGTCCGCGCGAAAGCCATGGCCAGCGCACGCAAGAAAATCTCTGGCGAAACATACGCCAACTGGTGCTGGCGGAAGGAGAGCCCATCTTTTTTAGGCTCGCCCAACCCAAGCGCATCGGCGGCGGCCTGATCCAGGGCGAGATTCGCGCGGCCCTGCCTCTCAGCCAACCGTGCCAGACGCGCAATGCTGAGCCCTTCCGGCGCAAGCTGCTCAATCACTTCGCGCAGGCGGACGCGGGCAAAGGCATGGTTTGCATTGGATGGATCAATAACGAAGGGCAGCCCCATAGCATGGCATGTCGCGATCAGCCGTGCCTTGGGCACCCCCAGCAGCGGTCTCCAGTGCATCACCCCGCCGCGCTGCGCAACGCGCGCCATGCCCGCCAAGCCCGCCGGGCCGGAGCCGCGCAGCAAGCGCATCAGCACTGTTTCGGCCTGATCATCCTGTGTGTGTGCAGTGGCAATCACTGCCGCGCCAACCCGCCGCGCCTAGATGGCCAGAAGGTCATATCGCGCCCTTCGCGCAGCTTCCTGAATGCCTGTGGCGGGCTTGTCGCCCTCCCACTTCAGCATGCTGTGTGGGAGCCCAAGCCTTGTCGCCTGCAGGGCCACCATCTGCGCTTCCTGCGCTGCCTCTCGCCTGAGGCCATGATCGACGGTCGCGACGTATAATTGCGGCCTTGCCCGATCCTCCTCACACCAGCGCGCCAGCAATCCCATGAGCGCCATGGAGTCCGGGCCACCAGAAACTGCGATCAGGATCGGCCCCGGCAGTGTGTCAGCTGCAAAAATACGATCCGCCTCGGCGGCCTCAATTGGTGCTGCTTTGAGGTCGGCGCCCGTCACGCGGTGCAGCGCGCGCGTTTCTGTTCGCGTTCCACGCCCTGCCGCACACGCGTGGAGGCCTGCGGATAATCGCGCTCCACCTTGGCATAGGTCGAGCAGGCCTGATCCTTGGCACCCAATGCATTCAGCGACATGCCAAGCTTCAGCAGACCGTCTGGCGCGCGGGCCGTGCGCGGAAAATCCGTGGTCACGCGCAGGAACTGCTCGGCAGCCTCGCGGTGGCGGCCACGCTGATAATAGCTTTCACCGAGCCAGAAGGTCGCGTCGGAAGCGAGGCGATCGCGCGGGAAGGATTGCAGCAGCTGCCGGAAGCCCATTTCGGCCTGCGGGAATTCCTTGCGCTGATAAGCCGCATAGGCCGCATCATAGATCTCGCGTGCGCCTCCGCCGCCCACAGCCGCCACACTGCTCGTGCCGCGCGGCGCAGCTCCGCCATCCAGCGGCGCACCGGGAACGGGGCGCGCAACGCCCGAGAGATCAAGCGGGCCATCGGCCTCGATGGCTGCATTGGAGCCCGCGGGCGCGGATGCCAGATTACGCGGCGCAGAAGGCGAGCCCGGCTGTGCGGCAGGGTCAAACGCATCGCTCTGTCTCGGGCGCGGCTGCTGTGCCGGGCGCGGCGCAGCCCCACCCTGCGGCTTCTGGCCAGAGAGGCGAAACTCCGTGTCTTCCTGGAATTTGCGCAGCTGCTCGGTCAGCCGCCGGTTTTCGAACTGGAGCTGTTCGATCTGGCCGGACATCTGCCGCATCTGGTTTTCCATGCGGTTGAGCCGCACGACTGCTTCGGCGGCATCCTGCGCAAATGCCAGCGGCATGCTTGCAGCGACAGCAAGCATCAACGCCGCCAGAACGGAAAATATGCGCAATGATTTCATCACGTGCATTGCTCTGTCACCCGTGAACATCAGGACCACATGCTCAAATAATGCGCCTTGGCGCGATCGCAAAGCATTTGCAGCAAACTCGCGGCCAAAATGTGAAAGGCCGGGCGTTTGTGCGCCCGGCCGATCAAAACAATGGAGCCTGTAACCAGCCTCAGCTGCCGGCACCGGCATTCAGCACGCTCACCGAGCGACGGTTCTGCGACCAGCAGGAAATGTCGTTGCAAACCGCAACCGGGCGCTCCTTGCCATAGGCGACGGTGCGCATGCGGCTGGCACCCACCCCGCGCGAGGCGAGATAATCACGCGCCACCTGTGCGCGGCGAGCACTGAGCGACACGTTGTATTCGCGCGTGCCGCGCTCATCGGCATGGCCCTCAACCACGAACGTATAGCGCGGATATTGGCCAAGCCATGTCGCCTGCTTGTCGAGCGTGGCGGTGGCTGTCGAGGTCAGATCGGTCGAGTCCGTCTCGAAGAAAATACGGTCGCCAACATTCACGACGAAATCCTGCGGGCTTCCTGGCGTCGCGGCTCCGCCTGCGCCAAAGCCGCTGTCGGCAGGCTTGTTGGCGCAAGCGCCTAGCGCCAGTGCAGCCATCAAACCCAATGCTAGCTTTGCGCTTCTTGCTGCGCTCATGCTGGTCATCATCGGTCTATCACTCCTGAGTGCCGGGGATCATGCCCCGAAATCTTTCCCAACCCGCACAATACGTAAGATGCACAGCGTTAAGGGAAGGTTCTGGAAACCTTGTCCCGAAGGGGTCCGGCAAGGTTAAAACGCGCGGTAGCGTTAACCAATCGTCAATGGCAGCAATGTGGCAACCGGAATGCGGCAAGGCGTTGCGGCTTTAGGGAACGGGCCTCACCGTGCCTGCGTCAGAAGCGGGGACCATGTCGGATCGGACGCAAACCCCGGCGTTGGCACAGGGAATTCGACGCGGCCCGTAATGTCCACCATGTAGAGCTTGCCGCCGCCCTGCCCGCCCGGGTCACGGAAGAACATGATGTATTGCCCGTTCGGCGCGAAGCTCGGCGCTTCATTGTGGAAGCCCTCGGTGAGCAGCCGCTCGCCCGAGCCATCCGGGCGCATCACGCCAATGGCAAACCCGCCACCGCCACGCTTCGTGAAGGCGATCAGATCGCCGCGCGGCGACCACACCGGCTGCGAATAGGAGCCCTGACCGAAGGAAATGCGCTTGGCCTCGCCCCCGCCCGCGCCCATCAGATAAAGCTGCTGCGAGCCGCCGCGATCACTCTCGAACACGATCTGCGAGCCATCCTGCGAGTAGGCAGCTGACGTGTCGATGGCTCCGGTCGAGGTCAGGCGCGTGGCGGCGCGCGAGCCAAGATCAATCGCATACAGGTTGGAATTGCCGCCCTGCTGCAGCGAGAGCACGATGCGCTGGCCATTGGGGGCAAAGCGTGGGCTTGATGTCATCTCAGGGAAATTACCGACAGTCTGGCGCGCGCCTGAGTCAATATTGATCACCTGCACGCGCGGCTGCTCGCCAAGGCGTTGCGACATGAACGCCACGTCCTGGCTGGCCGGCGAATAGCGCGGCGAAACAACCAGCGTGTCGCCGCTGGTCAAATAGCGCAAATTCGCGCCGTCCTGATCCATGATGGCGAGGCGCTTGCTGCGGTTCTCCTTGGAGCCGGACTCAGCCACAAACACCACCCGCGTATCGAAGAAGCCGCCGACGCCCGTGATCTTGGTGTAGATCGCATCTGAAACGATATGCGCCACGCGCCGGGCATTATTGGGATCAGTGAAATATTGCTGACCCTCGATCTGCTGGCCGGCCACCACATCCCACAAACGGAATTCGCCCTTGAGCCGCCCGGATGGATCACGCGAGACGCGGCCCGTCACGAGCCCTTGCGCGCCTGCGGTCTTCCATGCGCCGAAGTTCGGCGCGGCGTCGAAATTCGGGCTGCGCTCGGGGAAACGATCCTTCTCAAGCGGCACGAAATAGCCGGAGCGCTTGAGGTTGTTGGCGATGACGCCCGCCACCAGCCCGCCATTATCTCCACTGAAATCAGTGATGGCGATCGGCATGGGCTGGAACGAACCCTTACGCAGATCGATGACAAGCTCGGCCAGGGCGGGCGAAGTGCCTATTGCCGCAAAGC
>JBOFIL010000360.1:0-2721 GCA_051650165.1 Allobosea sp. | reverse complement strand
GCCATGCTCACCCCAGAGCGCCAGCAGTGGCTGGGTGAGCTTTCGTGCGCCATCTGCCCCATCATGCGCGATGTCGATCGTGGCGGCGGCGCGGTAATCCTCGCAAGAGGAATGGATGACAGCCGGATTGCGGAAACAGCGCAGATAATGACCGAGCGCTTCTTCCGCGAAGGGTGTGAGACCCGCAGAGCCTGACCCGCATTTTTTCAACCAATAGGCATCGGGGTCCGCGCTGATCATTCGCTCCGGGAAGGGTGCTGGCTGGATCAGGTAGAACCAGTGCCAATACGCTCGCGCGAAGGCATCCGTGGTGTGGGCATACATCTCGCGCGTTGGTGCGATGTCCAGTGTGGCGAGGCGCAGCACGTGGCTGGGGTGATCGAGCGCCAAGCGATGCGCCACCCGCGCGCCGCGATCATGCGCGCCGACGAAAAACCGCCCATGCCCCAGTGCTGACATGAGCGCAACCATATCCGCGGCCATAGCCCGTTTGGACATTTGTTCATGCTTGGGCGCATCAATAGGCTGGAAGCTGTCGCCATAGCCGCGAAGATCGGGACAGATCAGCGTGAAGCGGTCTTGCAGCAGTGCAGCCACGCGGT
Organism: Allobosea sp.; assembly: GCA_051650165.1. Taxonomy (GTDB): domain Bacteria; phylum Pseudomonadota; class Alphaproteobacteria; order Rhizobiales; family Beijerinckiaceae; genus Allobosea. Next base: position 2,119 of record JBOFIL010000360.1, on the reverse strand, counting down.
GCCACATCACATGCGTCTGCGGGTAGCCATGCAACAGCAATAGCGGCGGGCCGGAACCGCCCATGCGCGCACGCAGCGCCCCGCCCGGCACGTCGATATCGACGAGGCGAAAGCCTGGGAAGAGCCGGTCAGGGGTGGGGAGGTCGGTGATCATGGAAAATGATCATAGCGCCATGCGTTCAGATAATCCCCATGTGTGAATTGCATAATCTGGCAGCAATGACCGCGGATGCGCCGCTCAATCAGAAAACCGCGTGTTTGTGCATTATTGCGATTGCATTATGAATTGCACTGATGTGGTATGTCATCCATCAGGAGATTAACACTCCAATGATGTGAATGATCAAGATGCCGGAAAACGGCACGTTGATCCTGGGGAGATTTAGATGCTGGAGCTGCGCCAGCTGCGATGTTTCATCGCGGTTGCTGAGGAGCTGCATTTTGGCAAGGCAGCCGAGAAGCTCGGCCTTGCGCCGCCTGCCTTGTCGCGCCAGATCGGCGCGTTGGAGAGCGAGCTCGGGGCCCGTCTGCTGGCCCGGACCACCCGCCACGTCACACTCACCCGCGCCGGGCTCACATTGCTCGAGGATGCACGCGCCGTCATGTCGCGGCTGGACCGCACGGGCCAGGCTGTGCGCGAGGCCGCAGTCGATTCCAGCCAGGTCTTGCGCGTCGGCGCGATCGATTCGGCCTCATCAAGTTTTCTGCCTGGCGTGATCGCCACCTTTCGCAAGGCCTCTCCCCAGACTGATTTCCGTTTTGTCGAAGCCATGACCGGGCCTTTGTTGCAGATGCTGGAGGCCGGCAAGATCGACCTTGCCCTCACACGCCCGCCCCGCAAGAGCATGTGTGGCGAGGATTGTGATTTCGAGGTGCTGCGGGTGGAGCGCCCGCTGGTGCTGTTGCCGGCAGGTCACCGGCTGGCCGATGCGCCTGAGGTCAACATGCGCGATCTGGCCGATGAGCAGATCATTCTGCCCTCAAAACGCATCCGTCCCTATGCATATGATCTGGTGCTTGCCTATTTTGACAGCATTGACGCCGTGCCGCGCATTGCGATGGAAGCCACCGAGAAGCCAGCAATTCTCTCGGCTGTTGCAGCGGAACTGGGCGTTGCGCTCGCGCCAGATTGGCTGGCGCGCCTGTCATATCCGGGTGTGGTGATGCGCCGTTTGCGCGGTGCCTTGCTTGATCCTCCGCCAGCGGGCGCGCTGGTTGGCGCCGCCTGGCGTCCACAGCAGAAACTGAGCGTGCGTGACACGTTTCTGGCTCTGCTTCGCGATCATGTCGCGCTGCTTGAGGATGACAAGGTTCTGCCATTCAAAACCTTCTCCCGCCCGGGCGGGCGGCCACGGTTACACAAAACAGGAGTTTCCTGATGCCAGACCCCATGCCAGCGGCGAAGTTGCGCCCAAAGGCCCCTCAGGATTTCGCGGGCGGCGTGTTTCTCATTATCTTCGGGCTGTTTGCCTGGTGGCTGGGCAAGGATCTCTCCACCGGCACGCTGCGCGCCATGGGCCCCGGCATGTTGCCGAAAGCCTTCGCGCTGATCCTGGCGGGGCTGGGCGTGCTGATGGCGTTGAACTCCCTGCGTTCGCGCGGGCCTGCGCTGGAAGCCTGGTCAGTCCGCGGCATTCTGCTGGTGCTCGGCGGATGCCTTTTGTTCGGCCTGATGATCCGTGGCTTTCAGATCGGCTCCCTCAAGGTGCCTTCGCTCGGCCTCGTTGTTTCCGGCCCGCTGGTCGTGCTGGTCGCCGGGCTTGCCGCCCCTGACAAGAGTTGGCGAGAGCTGATCCTGTTTGCCGGTGTCATGACGCTCTTTTGCGGCATTTTGTTCAAATACATTCTGGGCCTGCCAATTCCGTTGGCCCCCTGGCTGATCGGGATCTGAGACCATGGATATTTTCTCGAACCTCGCGCTTGGCTTTGGCGTTGCCCTTGGCCTCAAGAACATCGGCCTGTGCTTTCTGGGGTGCCTGATTGGCACGCTGATCGGCGTGTTGCCGGGCGTTGGCCCCATCGCCACCATCGCGATGTTGCTGCCCATCACCTTCGGCATTGATCCTGTGGGCGCGCTTATCATGCTCGCCGGCATCTATTATGGCGCGCAATATGGCGG
>JBOFIL010000359.1:0-1028 GCA_051650165.1 Allobosea sp. | reverse complement strand
CCATCCTCTACAGCCTTGCCAACGAGGATGTCCGTCAGGTGATCGGTGTTCTTTATTCGATCTATTGTGCGCCACCGCCCTCGGCTGGTTGACCATCGCGTCTGGCCCGCGCTACCACCCGAGCAGTCGCCGGGACATCTCGGCCAGGAGGGGCAATGCTGAACAGCCTGGGTCGCGAACCAAAGAGCGCCGAGGATACGGCAGCCGCCCTCAATCGCGCCCGGATTTTCAAGATCATCGGGACGCTCGCCAGCATTGCGCTGTTCATCATTTCCATCGTTGTGCTCTATTACGTCGTCGGCGAATTGGACCGAGCACAGGTCAAGGCCGCCTTCGCGCGCGCGAGCGGTGAACAAATCATGCTGGCGCTGTTTTTCACGGCTGTCAGTTATCTGATGCTCACCGGCTACGATTGGGTGGCGTTAAAGGAAGTCACGGTTCAGAAGGTTTCCTACCGCATCGCCGCTTTGGCCTCGTTTACGAGCTACGCCGTGAGCTTCACGCTTGGTTTTCCGCTGCTCACGGCCGCGACGGTGCGCTACTGGATCTATTCCTCAGTGGGGCTTGGCGCCACAGCGATTGCGAGCCTCACCTTGATTGCCGGTATCACGTTCTGGCTCGGCATGGGCATCGTGTTTGGCCTTGTGATGATGACCCAACCCCAGGACGCCGCCACTTTCACCCGATTGCCCCTGATGATGAATCTCCTGATCGGGCTCTCGGTTTTCGCGGGCATCGCCTTCTATCTTTTCCTGGTGCGCAACAATCGCCGTCGCTTCGTCATTCGAGGTTGGCGGTTGAGGCTTCCAAGCTTGCCCGTGACCGTCAAGCAAATGGCGCTCGGCGCAGCTGATGTTTCGGCAGGTGCAGCCGTTCTCTGGGTGCTGCTGCCACCCGATGCGCAGGTGCCCTTCGCCACGATGCTTGCGGCTTATGTGTTTGCCGTCGTTCTCGGAATTGCGAGCCATGCTCCGGGTGGCATTGGCGTCTTCGAGGCCACGATGCTGCTGGCGCTGCCGGGTGTGCCG
>JBOFIL010000358.1:0-9471 GCA_051650165.1 Allobosea sp. | reverse complement strand
CGTGGATGGTCGGGACAAGCCCGACCATGACGAGGGTGATTAAACCACCACCCCATGCAGATCATAGGCGTCAGCGCGCTCGATCTTCACGGTGACGATCTCGCCCTGGCGCAAGGGGCGGCGGGAGGCGACATAGACTGCGCCGTCGATCTCCGGCGCGTCCCACTGGCTGCGGCCTTTCGATACGGTGGGGCCTACTTCATCGATGATGACTTTGATACGCTTTGAGACCCGCCCCTTGAGGATGCGGGCGGAAATCTCCTGCTGCACCTTCATGAAGCGGTCATAGCGGCTCTGCTTGATGGCATCCGGAACCTGGGGCAACCCAAGATCGTTGGCGACCGCGCCCGTCACCGGCTCGTATTTGAACGCGCCGACACGCTCAAGCTTTGCTTCGCGCAGGAAATCCAGCAGCAGGTCGAAATCTTCTTCCGTCTCGCCCGGAAAGCCGACGATGAATGTCGAGCGGATCGCCAGATCCGGGCAACGCGCGCGCCATTCATGGATGCGTTCCAGCGTCTTTTCCTGATGCGCCGGCCGCTTCATGGCTTTCAGCACATTGGGAGAGGCGTGCTGAAACGGAATGTCGAGGTAAGGAAGCACCAGCCCTTCCGCCATCAGGTCAATCACTTCTGACACATGCGGATAGGGATAGACATAATGCAGCCGCACCCAGACGCCGAGCTGGCCAAGTTCGCGCGTGAGATCAAAGAAGCGCGTGCGTACCTCGCGGTCCTGCCAAAGCGACGGCGAATATTTCACATCGACGCCATAAGCCGAGGTGTCCTGGCTGATGACGAGCAACTCCTTGACACCGGCCTTCACCAGTTTCTCGGCCTCGCGCAGCACATCGCCTGCGGGGCGGCTGACCAGATCGCCGCGCAGCTTCGGGATGATGCAGAACGAGCAGCGGTTGTTGCAGCCTTCTGAAATCTTGAGGTAGGCGTAATGGCGGGGCGTGAGCTTGATGCCCTGTTCGGGCACCAGATCGATGAACGGGTCATGCGCTGGCGGGGCAGCTTCATGCACCGCCGCAACGACGCTTTCATAGGCCTGCGGGCCTGTGATCGCGAGCACATTGGGGAAGCGCTCGCGGATTTGCTCGGGCTCCGCGCCCATGCAGCCGGTGACGATGACCTTGCCGTTTTCGGCCATGGCCGCGCCAATGGCCTCCAGCGACTCGGCTTTTGCTGAATCGAGGAAGCCGCAGGTGTTGACGATGACGAGGTCCGCCCCACCATGGTGTTTGGTCAGCTCATAGCCTTCGCTGCGCAACGACGTGATGATACGCTCCGAATCCACCAGCGCCTTGGGGCACCCCAGCGAGACGAAGGAGATTTTCGGGGCAGAGTTAGGGGCGGAGCCTGTCATGCGTTCAGGCCAGTGCCTTCAACGCAGCGCGGCCAGCATAGAGCGCCTGCGGCCCCAGCTCTTCTTCAATGCGCAGCAGCTGGTTGTATTTCGCGGTGCGGTCTGACCGCGCGAGCGAGCCGGTCTTGATCTGTCCGCAATTTGTGGCGACGGCGAGATCGGCGATTGTGCTGTCCTCTGTCTCGCCAGAGCGATGCGACATCACGGCGGTGTAGCCGGCCCGGTGTGCCATATCGACAGCGGCGAGCGTCTCCGTCAGCGTGCCAATCTGGTTGACCTTGACGAGGATCGAGTTGGCATAGCCGCCCTTGATGCCCTGGGAGAGGCGCTTGACGTTGGTGACGAAGAGATCATCGCCGACCAGCTGGCACTTCGCGCCGATCATGTCGGTCACCAGCTTCCAGCCCTCCCAATCATCCTCGGACATGCCGTCTTCAATCGAGACGATGGGGTATGAGCCGACAAGCTTGGAGAGATACTTGGCCTGCGCGCGCGGGTCGCGGGTCTTGCGCTCGCCCTCATAGGTGTAGACGCCATCCTTGAAGAACTCGGTGGCGGCGCAATCGAGCGCCAGCACGATGTCCTTGCCGGGGGTGTAGCCGGCAGCTTCGATGGACTGCATGACGAAATCGAGCGCGGCCTCGGCTGATTTGAGGTTTGGCGCAAAGCCGCCCTCATCGCCGACATTGGTGTTGTGGCCTGCCTTCTTCAGCGCGGATTTGAGGGTGTGGAACACCTCTGCGCCCATGCGCAAACCCTCGGCGAAGGTCTCCGCGCCAACAGGCATGATCATGAATTCCTGAAAGTCGATCGGGTTGTCGGCATGCGCGCCACCATTGATGATGTTCATCATCGGCACGGGCAAGGTGCGCGCCTGCGTGCCGCCTACATAGCGGAAGAGAGCGAGGCCAGCAGAGTCCGCTGCGGCTTTGGCAAGCGCCAGCGAGGTGCCGAGAATGGCATTGGCACCGAGATTGGCCTTGTTGGGCGTGCCATCAAGCTCGATCATGATCTCGTCGAGCATAACCTGATCCTCGGCATCCATGCCGACCAGTGCCTCGCAGATGGTGGTGTTGACGGCCTCGACAGCTTTCAACACGCCCTTGCCCATGTAGCGCTTCTTGTCGCCGTCGCGCAGCTCCATCGCCTCATGCGCGCCTGTGGAGGCACCTGAGGGAACCGCTGCGCGGCCAAACGAGCCATCTTCCAGCACCACATCGACCTCGACAGTGGGGTTGCCACGCGAGTCGAGGATTTCACGGCCGGTGATGTCGAGAATGGCGGTCATGGCGCTAGCTTTCCTTCAGGCTGGAATGTTGACAGCAGCAGTTGAGCGGGGTTCTAGACGTGCGAGTTCGCAACGACAAGGGCAAGCACCGCTTTGCGCGCCCGCAGGACAGTTTCATGACCCTCGACGCTAAAACACTGCAGCTTGGCCAGATGAGCACGCTGCCGGCTTCGCCCGAAAAGGCGCAGCTCGACCGCGTGCCAAACCCGCATGTGGGAACGCAATATCTCGCACGCTTCACCTGCCCGGAATTCACCTCGATCTGTCCGGTCACCGGCCAGCCGGATTTCGGCATACTTGTCATTGATTATCTGCCGGGCGAGTGGCTGGTCGAGTCGAAATCGTTGAAGCTCTATCTCTCCAGTTTTCGCAACCATGGTGCCTTCCACGAGGACTGCACAGTGGGCATCGGCAAGCGGCTGGTGGAATTGCTCAAGCCGACATGGTTCCGCATTGGCGGATATTGGTATCCGCGCGGCGGCATCCCCATCGATGTGTTCTGGCAGACGGGCGAGCCGCCAAAAGGCCTCTGGCTGCCTGATCAGGGCGTCGCGCCATACCGGGGGCGATGATTCTGGGCGCTGATTCTTGGCGCTGATTCTTGGCGTGAAGGCTAACGCCCCAGCTTGAGCACTCTCGGCGTCACCAGCCCCAGAATGGCAATGCCTGCGGCAAAGACCAGCAACGCCAGCTCCTTGGAGCCAATTAGCGCGAAAGTCGCGGCAAAGAGCAGCGGCCCCAGCGCATGGCCGATGAATAGTGCGCAGGCAAATAACGCAACGGCTGAGCCGCGCGCTTGCGGGGCAAGCTCGGTGGCCTGCACCTGAAGGGTGCCATGCATCAGGAAGAAGCCGAAGCCCTGCACGATGAAGAATATGATGCCGGTCCACCATGGCATTGATGTTGAAAAAGCCAGCATTGCCAGCCCCATCAGGATGCCGCCAAGCACAGCCATTCTCGCTGGGCCCAGCCGCTGGACGAGCTGCCGAGTGGTCAGGCCATAAAGTATGCCACCAAGGCCCGCCCCGCCAATGACAAAGCCGGCCTCGGTTGCGCCAACTCCGGTGCGTGCCTCCAGAATGGCGGCAACATAGGGCGGAATGCCGAACACCAGCGCGCCTTCGATGATCACCAGCGCATAGAGCTTGAGGGTGCGCGGGTTGGCGAAGACCGCGCGGTAATTCGCTATTGCGCCGGCAACGGAAGGCCGTTCACTGGCTTCAATTGGATCATGCCGGATCGCAAACCAGAGCAGGCCCAGCGCCAGCATGGCCACACCGCCGGCGAGCAGAAAGACCGCGCGCCAACCGAACATATCCCCCACCACGCCGGAAAAGGCCGCACCCGCCATCTGGCCGACGATCATGGTGACAAGAAAGCGCCCGAGCACGATCTGGCGCTCATTCATGGGCGCCCGGTCGCCGATGGTGGCCATCGCCACCGGAATGATGCCGCCTGCAACGATGCCGGTCAGCGCACGGAAAGCAGCCAGTGCTCCAAACGAGAAGGCCAGCGCTACCAGCACGGAAAGGATCGCCAACAGGGCAAGAGACACTTTTACCGTGCGCGTCTTGCCCGCTGCATCCGCCAATGGTCCCAGGAAAGGCTGGCCAAGCGCATAGGCAAAAGAAAATGCCGTCGCGACAGTGGCGGTGGTTGTAATGCTTTGGCCAAACTCGGCCGCCAGCGTCGGCACCAGCGGATCAAAGGCCCGCATCGTGAAGGTGGAGGCAAAGCCCGCAGCACCCAAGCCTAGCACGAGGCGGTTCAACGCAGCTTTGCCAGTATCGGGCGCTGCGTCAGGCGGGGCTTGGCTCACGCCATCTGTGCCTTGGCGGCGAAGCTTTTTGCGATTTTGTCGAAGGCCATCAGTTCTTCGATGAGAGCCGGCAGCGCCTTGAGCGGCACCATGTTAGGGCCATCGGAAGGGGCATTGTCCGGGTCCGGATGGGTCTCGATGAACACGCCGGCCACACCAACTGCCACTGCGGCGCGCGCCAGCACCGGCACGAACTCGCGCTGGCCGCCCGATGATGTGCCCTGGCCGCCTGGTTGCTGCACGGAATGGGTGGCGTCGAAGATCACCGGAGCGCCGGTCTGTGCGGCCATGATTGGCAGGGAACGGAAATCCGTGACCAGCGTGTTGTAGCCGAACGACGCGCCGCGCTCGGTGACAAGCACATTTGCATTGCCCGCGCCGGTCACTTTTGCCACCACATTCTTCATGTCCCACGGCGCGAGGAACTGGCCCTTCTTCACGTTGATGATGCGACCTGTCTCGGCGGCGGCCACCAGCAGATCGGTCTGGCGTGAGAGGAAAGCCGGGATTTGCAGGATGTCGCACACCTGCGCCACTGGCCCACACTGCTCGCGCTCATGGATGTCCGTGAGGGTGGGCAGGCCGAATGTCTCGCGGATTTCGGCAAAGATCGGCAGCGCCTGCGCAAGCCCGATGCCTCGCGCGCCGGCAGCGCTTGTGCGGTTGGCCTTGTCGAAGGAGGATTTGTAGATCAGGCCAATGCCCAGCTTATGCGCCATCTCCTTGAGCGCAACCGCCATCTCCAGCGCGTGTGACCGGCTTTCCATCTGGCAGGGGCCGGCAATCAACGCGAGCGGCAAGGCATTGCCGAAAGATACCGGCAAGGCCAGCCCGGCTCCGGCAGTCACAACTGAAGCGGCAGAAATCTGGCCCGGCATAGGCAGGATGCCCCCTGTTGGCTGGCATGCCCCCCGGCAGATGCGCGTTTCGCATGTGCATTGAGGGGGAAGTGGTGAGCACGCTGGGACTCGAACCCAGGACCTACAGATTAAAAGTCCGTTGCTCTACCAACTGAGCTACGCGCTCTCTTAAGCCCGCCTGATAAGCGAGGCGCGGGTGATGGTCAACGTCATGAATGGAACTCAAGGCACCAATTGCCTGATTGTTGAAGCTGCCGCATAAGCGCGGCCCATGGAGAAAGCGCTCGACCCCCAACTCCCTGTCTTGCAAAAGGGCCATTGGCGAGCCTTTAGCAGCACACTCGCATTGTTCGCCGGTCTGGCCGGGCTTTGCCTTTGCCTGTTGATTGTGTGGGCGGACCCATTCGGGCTCAGGGTGAGGCCCGGCTCACCCGCGCCCATTCTGATGGATTCCAACCAGCGCTATGTCTACCCGCAGCTGGTGCGTTCCGGGCGGTTCGATTCGGCGGTGCTGGGCACATCCAGCAGCCGCCTGCTCGATCCGGCCAAGCTGTCAGCTGGCTTCAGCACGCGTTTTGCCAACCTTGCCATGAATGCCGCAACACCATGGGAGCAGATGCGCATGGCGCGGCTGGTCCGCGCGAACTGGCCGGCTCCCCGTGTTGTGATCTGGGGAATCGACGCGACCTGGTGCGAGGCGGATGCAGACAGCCCGGCCAAGCGCCTGACGCCGCGCCCCTTCCCGGATGAATTTTACGGCGACAAGCCCCCCGGCCTGCTTGCCTTCGCTGGCCAGATGAACTTCGCCACGCTGGAAATCGCGTTCCGAAGGTTGGGGCAGGCCATCGGCCAGGGCAGGCCGAGGATGCGGGCAGACGGCTTTGACGAGTTCACCCCGCCCGATGCCACCTATGATGCAGCGCGGGCGCGCTTTCATCTCTATCGCGCCCATGGCGGTGTACCACCAAACGTCATGCCGCAGACAGATGATGTTGCCATACGTGCAGAAGGCCATGTATTCCCGGCGCTTGCCTGGCTTGAGCAAGAGCTTGCGGCGCTGCCAGCCTTGACACGCAAGCTGATCCTCACGCCGCCTCTGCATTGGGCCAGCCTGCCGCGCAGCGGCTTCGGTGATGAGGCGCGCGAGGCCGCCTGCAAGCGGGCGCTGACGGCGCTGGCTGGCCGGGTCAACGCCGCTTTGCTCGACTACAGGCTGTTCTCGCCTTTGGCGCATGACGACAGCCGATTCTGGGATCCGCTGCATTACCGGGTGGATGTCGCGCGCCGGATCGAGGCGGACTTGCTCGCCGCAGACCGGGCAGGGCGTCTTGAGGGGGCTGATGTCGTACTCAGGCATGCGCAAACGCGATAAGATCAAGCCGCGTTAACGTGCGGTCAACGCTGTTGCGCGAAGCTGCCACGCATGGTCATTCGCAAACGCTTCCGAAACCTGTTCCACGCGGCCGTGCTCTATGCGGTTGCCGGTGGCTGCGTCGGCTATTTCCTGTATCATGCGCAGAATGGATCGCGCGGGCTCAGCAGCAAGCAGGCGATCCAGGCCGAGATGGCTGACATCAAGTCGCAGATCGCCGGGCTCAAATCCGAGCGCAAGGCCTGGGAAGACCGCGTCGAATTGTTGCGCCGTGATGCGACGGACCGTGACATTCTGGAAGAACGCGCCCGCGACATGCTGGGGCGCGTGCACCGCAATGATGTCGTGATCATGGATCGCTAGACCACACGTCGCTCAACCTATCGCAGCGCAGCATTTGGTTGCGAGTGAAACAGTCGCATCCGGGTGCTTTAACTCAAATTCAGTTAAATTTAAAATGATGTATTATATCAATGGCATATGGGCAATCATGTGCGGATTTCATCCGCTAGCCAAGCCTGTGTAGTTTCGCTACTGTGCTCCTAATGGTGTTGTGATGGTCTGGATCAGCAGACCACGACAGGGAGTGAGACGAGATGGCGCTTGCCCGCAAGGCGAAACCCGCCGGTGCATCCAAATCCGCAACCGTGAAGACCGGGTCAGCCAAGGCCGCTGCCAAGGTCATTCCCAATACGCCCGGTTTCAGCAAGGAAGAGGAGCTTCACGCTTATCGTGAAATGCTGCTCATCCGCCGCTTCGAGGAGAAGGCCGGCCAGATGTACGGCATGGGCCTCATCGGCGGCTTCTGCCATCTCTACATCGGCCAGGAAGCAGTCGTCGTCGGCATGCAGATGGCGACCAAGCCGGGTGATCAGGTCATCACCGGCTATCGCGATCATGGCCACATGCTCGCCTGCGGCATGGAATCGCGCGGCGTGATGGCCGAGCTGACTGGCCGGCGCGGCGGATATTCGCGCGGCAAGGGCGGCTCCATGCACATGTTCTCGAAGGAGAAAGCCTTCTACGGCGGTCATGGCATCGTCGGCGCGCAGGTCTCGCTGGGTGCAGGCCTTGGCTTCGCAAACTGGTATCGCGATGATGGCAAGGTGGCGCTGGCTTATTTTGGCGATGGCGCGGCCAATCAGGGCCAGGTCTATGAGAGCTTCAACATGGCTGAGCTCTGGAAACTGCCGGTGATCTTCATCATCGAGAACAACCGTTATGCCATGGGCACCTCGGTGAACCGCGCTTCGGCGCAGACCGATTTTTCCAAGCGCGGCGTCTCGTTCAACATTCCGGGCGAGCAGGTCGATGGCATGGATGTGCGCGCCGTGCGCGCCGCTGGCCAGCGCGCTGTGGAGTTCGCGCGCACCGGAAAGGGCCCTTACATCCTTGAAATGATGACCTACCGCTACCGCGGCCATTCCATGTCCGATCCGGCGAAATACCGCTCGAAGGATGAGGTGCAGCGGATGCGCGAGGAGCATGATCCCATCGAGCAGGTGCGCGCCCGGTTGCTCCGCGAATGGGGCGTCACCGAAGACGAACTCAAGGGCTATGACGCCAAGGTGCGCGAGATAGTCAATGACGCGGCTGAGTTCGCCACGCATGATCCTGAGCCGGATGTGTCCGAGCTTTACACCGACATTCTGCTCTGAGCGCCATTCCCTCGCGCGGCGCACAGCGTCGCGTTTCGCCTTTCCACATCACAGGTACAGCGTCCCATGGTCGATATCCTGATGCCAGCCCTCTCCCCAACAATGGAGCAGGGCAAGCTCGCCAAATGGCTCAAAGCCGAGGGCGACACCATCAAATCCGGCGACATCATCGCCGAGATCGAGACCGACAAGGCGACCATGGAGGTCGAGGCTGTCGATGAGGGCGTGCTGGCAAAAATCCTGATTGCTGCCGGCACCGAGAATGTCGCGGTCAACACGCCGATTGCGGTGATTGCCGGCGAGGGCGAGGATGTCGCGAAGGCATCTGCTGCACCTGCTGCCGCCGCTCCTGTCGCGGTTATGGCCGCCGCTCCAGCCGCTGCCGCACCAGCAACCGTGCCCGCGCAGCCCAAATCCTATGATGCCTCATCGGAATATCCCGCCGGCACTGAATTCGTGCCGACCACGGTTCGCGAGGCTCTGCGTGACGCTATGGCGGAGGAAATGCGTCTGAATGGCGATGTTTTCGTCATGGGCGAGGAGGTTGCGGAATATCAGGGCGCCTACAAGGTCACGCAAGGTCTCTTGCAGGAGTTCGGCCCCAAGCGCGTGATCGATACGCCAATCACCGAGCATGGCTTTGCCGGCATTGCGGTCGGTGCGGCAATGTCGGGCCTGCGCCCCGTCGTCGAGTTCATGACCTTCAATTTCGCCATGCAGGCGATTGACCACATCATCAACTCCGCCGCCAAGACGCTCTATATGTCGGGCGGCCAGCTGGGCGCGCCCATCGTGTTCCGTGGGCCGAACGGCGCGGCGGCCCGCGTTGGCGCGCAGCACAGCCATGATTACGCCGCGTGGTATTCCAATGTGCCGGGCCTGAAAGTGGTGATGCCCTACAGCGCCGCTGACGCGAAGGGCCTGCTGAAAGCCGCCATCCGCGACCCGAACCCGATCGTGTTCCTTGAGAACGAAATTCTCTACGGCAAGACCTTCGATGTGCCGAAGGGTGATCACGTGCTGCCCATCGGCAAGGCTAAGGTTGTGCGCGCTGGCAAGGATGTGACGATTGTTTCCTTCAGCATCGGCATGACCTACGCGCT
>JBOFIL010000357.1:0-1516 GCA_051650165.1 Allobosea sp. | reverse complement strand
CCAAGGTCGCGCGCATAAAATTCCGGCACGATGACATAAAATGGGAGGGCGAGCGCAGCCAAAGGCGCAGCCGCCAGTGCATAGGCAATCAACTGGCGGGCACTCGGCTCTGATGTCATGGGTGAGATACGCAAGAGGGCGCAGAGTGGTTCAGGCCAAACACCTCGACACTCATGGACTCACCTCTCATGCTTCAACCCTTCTTCGCAAAGACCATCTGACGCACATCGATGTTGCCTGTGCGAAAGCCGGCCTCGCAATAGGCAAGATAGTATTCCCACATGCGACGGAAGCGCTCATCGAAGCCAAGTGGCATCAGCTGCGGCCATGCCGCGCGGAAGCGTTCACGCCAAGCCGCTAGCGTGTTGGCATAATCGAGCCCGAATATCTTCTCGGAGGTGAGTGGCAGACCGAAGTTCTGGCCGAGATTTGCCATGATGGTCGGTGTCGGCAACATGCCGCCGGGGAAGATATAGGCGCGGATGAAATCGATCTCGCTTGTATAGGAGGTCCAGCTTTCCTCCTTGATGGTGATGACCTGCAGCCCCGCCGTGCCGCCGGGCTTGAGTACCTCATCGAGCTTGCGGAAATAGACCGGCCAGAAGGCCTCGCCCACGGCCTCGAACATCTCGATGGAGGCCACCTTGTCATATGTGCCGGTCTCGTCGCGATAATCCTGCAGCTTGAAGGTGACGCGGTCCGAGAGACCTGCCTTGGCAATGCGCTCCTGCGCAAAAGCGAACTGCTCCTGGCTGATGGTGAGCCCTGTCACGCGGCAACCAATCTCGCGCGCGGCAAACTCGGCAAAGCCGCCCCAGCCACAGCCGATTTCCAGCACATGATCCTCGCGCGTCAGGCCTATGCGCGTCGCAAGCTCGCGGTATTTGCGCTGCTGGGCGGAGGAGAGATCATTGTCGCCAGGCGCGAAGATGGCGGATGAGTAGGTCATCGTGCCATCGAGCCAGGAGCTGTAGAAGGCATTGCCGAGGTCGTAATGGGCGTGGATGTTGCGCCGCGAGCCGGATTTGGTGTTGCGGTTGAGGAAATGCCGGAAGCGCTGCCACAGCTTGGCCAGCGGGCGATGCGACAGCATCGAGCTGACCACATGGTAGTTCGCAGCGAACAGCTCCAGAAATTTCGGCAGATCACTGGTTTCCCATTCGCCGCGCAAATAGGCCTCGGCAAAACCAATATCGCCGCCCGAGAGCAGACGCCGCGCAAAGCTGAGATCATGCACGATCAGATCAGCTTTCGGGCCGTCGCCAGTGCCACCAACAACAAAGCTGGGACCACGCGGCAGGGTGATCGTCAGCTCTCCAAAGCTGAGCTTCATCGCGAACTGCATCGCATAGCGCTCGGCATGCGTGAGCGAGCGCGTCGCTGCCTCGAAATTCTGTGAGGTAAGCCGCACATTCTCGGCGACGGGTGAACGGTTGGTCTCTGGCATGGTCTCTTTCGTCATCTTGAAGTCATCTCGGCTCACGCAGCGTGGCCTTTGATGGCGGTCTCGGTCATT
>JBOFIL010000356.1:0-3472 GCA_051650165.1 Allobosea sp. | reverse complement strand
GTGAGATCGAGGCCGAGCTTGTCGGCGCTGGCTTTCAGGCCTTCAAGATCCGGCAGCGGCTTGCGATCCGTTTCCCAGAAATGGCGGGCATCGGAGAGGCGCGCACGCACCACGCGCTCATTGCCGCCGATGATCGCGGCCCCGCCATCGCTGGCCGCGAGGCTCGAGACGAGGATGAAACGATTGGCCAGCGAGCGGCCCTGACCTTTCACCACGAAGCATTTCTGGTTGGCGCGGATGGTGGCGCGGATCACCTCGGGCGGGATCGCGAGGAAGCTCTCCTCGAACGCCCCCATCAGCACCACGGGCCATTCGACCAGACCCGCCACCTCTTCCAGCAGCGCCTCATCCTCGATCAGCTCGAAGCCTTGCGCGAAGGCGAGGTTGCGCGCATCCGTGACGATCATCTCTTTCCGCCGGTCCGCATCCAGCACCACGCGGGCCTTTTCGAGATTGGCGACATAATCCTCGAAGCGCCTCACCTTAATGGGTGCGGGGTTATGGAATCTGTGTCCGTAGGTCGTGTTGCCCGATTGAATACCGCCGACCTCAAAGCGCACGATCTCCGGCTCCTCGGTCTCGGGGCCGAAGGTGCACAGGATGGATTGCAGCGGGCGCACCCAACGCAGGGTATTTGGCCCCTCGCCCATTGCCGTGAAAGGCGAGTCGACAGGTGAAGACCGCACTCCCCAGCGCATGGATTTGGGCCAAGGGAAAGCCTTGATGATGGCGGGGATAATCTCCGCCAGCACATCCAGCGTCGGCTGGCCTGTCTTGGCGATGCGCGCCACATAGAAGCTACCCTTCTTGGCATCCTCGATCACTGTGGCCTGCGAGACATCGCTGAGCCCGGCGCTTTTCAGGAAGCCCTGAATGGCGGGCTGAGGCGCATCCGTGCGCGGGCCCTTCTTCTCCTCGACCACATCCTTGCCCTTGGCAGGCAGGCCGGCCACATGCAGCGCGAGGCGGCGCGGCGTCGCGAAGGCCTTCGCGCCCTCATAGAGGAAGCCGCGCTCCACCAGCGCATCGGTGACAAGCTTCTTCAAATCCTCCGCGGCTTTCCGCTGCATGCGGGCGGGGATTTCCTCGGAGAAAAGTTCAAGCAGGAGATCGGGCATCGTGTCTCGTCAAAGCTTCTGGTGTGCGCCGTCGCAGAGGGGGGCGTTGGCGGTTTGCTTACAGGCGCAGAAATAGACTGTCGCGTCTTCAGAGGCTTTCCAAGCCAGCGGCTCGAAGCCGGAGGCCTGATGCGAGCCATCGCAGAGCGGCTGGCGTTTGGAGAGGCCGCAGGTGCACCAATAATAGCTGCGCCCCTCTTTCACCTCATAGGCGATCGGATCAGTTCCGGCGATGGTTGGCTTGCTCATGGTCGGTCCTTATCGGTTGGAAGGCGCCCCGCCATCGCGGGTCTTGAGGAACGCCGCGCCGCAAGCTTTCGCGAGTTCACGCACGCGCAGGATATAGCCCTGCCTCTCGGTGACGGAGATCACCCCGCGCGCATCCAGCAGGTTGAAGACATGGCTCGCCTTGATGCACTGGTCATAGGCAGGCAGCGCCATCTCGTGCCGCTCGCCCTTGTCACCGAAGGCGAGATAATTCTGGCAGGCGCTTTCCGCATCCTTGAACTGGCGGAAGAGCATATCGGTGTCCGCCGCCTCGAAATTATGGCGGGAGTATTCTTCCTCGGCCTGCAGGAACACATCGCCGTAAGCGACCCGATCCGCCCCTTCGCCGCCGTTGAAGTTCAAATCATAGACATTCTCGACGCCCTGCACATACATGGCGAGGCGCTCGAGCCCATAGGTGAGTTCACCTGCCACAGGCGCGCATTCAAAGCCCGCCACCTGCTGGAAATAAGTGAACTGGCTGACCTCCATGCCGTCGCACCAGCACTCCCAGCCAAGGCCCCATGCGCCCAGCGTCGGGCTTTCCCAATCATCCTCGACAAAGCGCACATCATGCAGCGCCGTGTCGATGCCGATGGCTTTCAGCGAGGCAAGATACAGCTCTTGCAGGTTCGGCGGGTTCGGCTTCAGGATCACCTGATACTGATAGTAATGCTGGAGGCGGTTGGGGTTTTCGCCATAACGGCCATCCTTGGGCCGGCGCGAGGGCTGCACATAGGCAGCCTTCCAGGGCTTCGGGCCAAGCGCACGCAACGTCGTCGCCGGATGGAAGGTGCCAGCCCCCACCTCCATGTCATAGGGCTGGAGGATGACGCAGCCCTGCGCAGCCCAGAAATTATGCAACGTCAGGATCAGCCCCTGGAAGGAATGCAGGGGTGAGAGCGGATCGCGCATTGGCGCAGGTGTGGCAGAAAGGGTCATTCCGGCATCCGGCAGTTCAGAGATTGCCTTTGCTTTGCGGCCTTGCCCGGAAAGGGTCAAGCGCGAAGCTGTCTGTCTGATGAACAGAGCCCAAAGCCTGCATTCAGCAAACCGCCAATAACCTGCCGCGATTGCTCCATGAAAGCCGCGCAGTTCAGCGCCTTTCGCGAGCCCAACCCGCGTCAGGGAGGCCTGCCATGATGTTCTACCGTTTCAAGGCTCTGCTGGTTGCCGGCCTTGCTCTTGCTGCCGCCGTTTTCTCAGTGCCCTCACCCGGCAATGCCGCCCCGGTCTCAATGGGGTGGAACCCCGCAACAGAAACATCATCCGGCCTGAATGCCGGGCTGGTTGCCCAGGCTGGCTGGCGCGGTGGAAGGGGACGGGGTTATGCCCGCGGCCATTACCGCAGGGCGCATTTCCGCGGTGGCTATCACAGGCGGGTGCATTATCGCCGCGCCTATCATGGTCCGCGCTACTACCGACCCCGCTATCACCGTGTCCGTCATTATCGCGCCCGTCATTATCGTCCCGTGCGTTATTATCGCCCGGTCCGCTATCACAGGCCGGTGCGCTGCCGTGTCCAGTATCGTCAGGTCTGGAATGGCTGGGGCTATGTGGTGGCGCCTGTGCGCGTCTGCCGCCGCTGGTGATGGTTGTTAAGCCCAGAGACATGGCCGCCATGATTCCGCCATGTCTCTGTCAGCCGGCTGAATAGCTCACTCCGGGGCCATTCAGCCGGCGCATGACAAGTTCCGTGCCGCGATGACGCCATGTCCATCCGGCCAGGGCCTGCATCGCTGATCAGGGGACGACGCACATGCTTTCCCGCCTCGCCATTGCACTCACAGCCGCCGCCGCGCTGGCAGGCGGCGTGATCGCCACAGCCGCGCCAACTCAGGCGCAGACCTTCAATTCTCCCGGTTTCTCCATCACCATCGGCTCAGGCCATGATTATTATCGCCCCGCCGGCGGCCCGCATGGTTGGGGGCCACCGCCCCATGCCTATGGACCGCGCGGCTATGGCCGGCCGCATCATTATGGCCACCCCGGCTGGGGGCATGGTGGTGGTTATGGCCGCCGCTGCTGGCGTCAGCCTGTCGATGTCTGGAATGGCTGGGGTTATGAGCGCCGCTGGCAGAAGGTCT
>JBOFIL010000355.1:0-2126 GCA_051650165.1 Allobosea sp. | reverse complement strand
GAATGGCTCACCCCCGAAAGCATCCCAGTGAAGCCGCTCTACAGCGAGGCTGATCTGAAGGGTCTCGATTTTCTCGACACAAAGCCGGGCCTCGCGCCATATCTGCGTGGCCCCTATCCCACGATGTATGTCAACCAGCCCTGGACGATCCGGCAATATGCCGGCTTTTCGACCGCTGAGGACAGCAACGCGTTTTACCGGCGCAATCTCGCCGCCGGGCAGAAGGGACTTTCCGTCGCCTTCGATCTGGCCACCCATCGCGGCTATGACTCCGATCATCCGCGCGTGTCGGGGGATGTCGGCATGGCGGGTGTGGCGATTGATTCCATCCTCGACATGCAGACGCTGTTTTCTGGCATTCCGCTCGACCAGATGAGCGTGTCGATGACCATGAATGGCGCGGTGCTGCCCGTGTTGGCGCTCTATATCGTGGCAGCAGAGGAGCAGGGCGTCTCTCAGGACAAGCTGAGCGGCACCATCCAGAACGACATCCTCAAGGAGTTCATGGTCCGCAACACCTATATCTATCCGCCTGGCCCTTCGATGCGGATTATCGGCGATATTTTCGCCTACACCTCCGCGAATATGCCGAAATTCAATTCGATCTCGATCTCCGGCTATCACATGCAGGAGGCCGGGGCGACGCAGGATCTGGAGCTCGCCTACACGCTGGCGGACGGCGTCGAGTATCTGCGCGCGGGCCTCGCCGCGGGGCTGGATGTCGACGCTTTCGCGCCGAGGCTGTCCTTCTTCTGGGCCATCGGCATGAACTTCTTCATGGAGGTGGCGAAGCTGCGCGCCGCCCGCATGATCTGGTCAAGATTGGTCAAGGATTTTGGCGCCAACAATGACAAATCGCTGCCCTTGCGCACGCACTGCCAGACGTCGGGCTGGTCTTTGACCGCGCAGGATGTGTTCAACAATGTGACGCGCACCATGGTGGAAGCGATGGCGGCAACACAGGGCGGCACGCAGTCGCTCCACACCAACAGCCTTGACGAGGCGCTGGCGCTGCCAACCGATTTCTCGGCCCGCATTGCCCGCAACACGCAGATCCTGCTTCAGCAGGAAAGCGGCACGACGCGCATCATCGACCCCTGGGGCGGCTCGCATTATGTCGAGCGCCTCACGGCTGATTTGGCGGCCCGCGCCTGGGCGCACATCGAGGAAGTCGAGAAGCTGGGCGGAATGGCCAAGGCCATCGAAGCAGGCATCCCGAAGCTGCGCATCGAAGAGGCAGCCGCCCGCACACAGGCGCGCATTGATGCCGGCCAGCAGAAGATCATCGGCGTCAACATGTTCAAGCCGGAGAGCGAGGCCAGTATCGACGTTCTCAAGGTTGACAATGCCGCCGTGCGCGCCAGCCAGATCGCGAAGCTGAAAGCCTTGCGCGCCGCCCGCGATGAGGCGGCGGTTCAGGCTGCGCTCAATGCGATCACGCAAGGCACGAAAGGCACCGCCAATCTGCTTGATCTGGCCATTCGCGCCGCCCGCGCCAGAGCCACTGTCGGCGAAATTTCGCTGGCCATGGAGAAGGCCTTTGGCCGGCACAAGGCGAAGATCAAGGCCATCACAGGCGTCTACAAACGCGAAATGGGCGAGGACTCGCCCGCTGTCACGCGCGTGCAGGAACTCACCCGCGCCTTCGCCGAGAATGAGGGCCGCAAACCCCGCATTCTGGTCGCCAAGATGGGGCAGGATGGGCATGATCGCGGCCAGAAGGTGATCTCCTCCGGTTTTGCCGATCTCGGCTTCGATGTGGAAATCGGGCCATTGTTTGCCACGCCTGAGGAGGCCGCCGCGCAAGCCGCCAAGGGCGATGTGCATATCATAGGCGTATCATCACTCGCCGCCGGCCACCTCACCCTCGTGCCGGCCCTCAAGGCCGCGTTGGAGCAGGCTGGCCGTCCGGACATTATGGTGGTTGTTGGCGGCGTCATACCGCCGGATGATTTCGAGGCGCTGCGGCAAGCCGGCGCTGCCGCAATCTTTCCGCCCGGCACAGTCGTCAGCGAGGCGGCCGCGCAATTGCTCGATGAGCTGAATGTGCGGCTGGGTTATGCGCAGGGGCGGCCCGCCGCGGAGTAAGGGGCATCACCCCTCTCTTCATCCGGCCCCTTGAGGGG
>JBOFIL010000354.1:0-3004 GCA_051650165.1 Allobosea sp. | reverse complement strand
ATTTGCAGCAGCGCATCGGTCGATTGCAGCAAGGCCATGGTGCCGCCCACCGCGATCAGCGATGTGGAGGCGAAGAAGGCCGTGCCATTCTGCAGGCCATTCATCACCTGCGTATCCACAATGCGGTTTTCCCGCACAGCCGCCTGCGCAAACCATGCAAGCCGGCGCGCATTCATCACATGGTTGAGGCTGTTGCCGCCAAAACGCTCGCTTTCCACGGCAAAATGATAGCCAAACCAACAGAGGGTAAAAAAACCCAACGCGGCTAGGTCAAGCCCGGAAAAGCCGATAGAAGCAATCGTCAAGAGCCCCTCCCTCATGCGAGACACTCACATGCCGCAAACCATCGTCAAAGGCTACAAGGCCCTGCTCGATGAAGCCAATTCTGCCATCCGCACATTGAGCATTGAGGAGGCAAGCGCCCTGCATGGCAAGGGCGATGTGGTGTTTGTCGACTTGCGCGATCCGCGCGAGCTGGAGCGTGAGGGCAAGCTGCCCGGCGCGTTCCATTGCCCGCGCGGCATGCTGGAATTCTGGATCGACCCCGAAAGCCCCTATGCCAAGCCGGTGTTCCAGGAGGACAAGACCTTCGTGTTCTTCTGTGCGGGCGGCTGGCGCTCGGCCTTAGCTGCCAAGACCGCGCAGGATATGGGCTTGAAACCTGTGGCCCATATCGAGGGCGGGTTTGGCGCATGGAAAAAGGCCGGCAGCCCGGTCGAGACAATGTGAGGCGAGCAAGACCTTGTTGACCACGCTTCTAATCGGCCTCGGCCTGCTCGCTTATCTTTTCCGCAAGCCGCTGCTGGCGCGCCTTGCCGTGATGGTGCCGGATCGCGCCTCGCGGCACAGATTCATCAGCACCATCATCGCGGCGTTCCTCATCGTGTTCGGGCTTCGCCTCATCGTGCGTTTTGTGTGGGGCTGAAGAGTTCGGGGCAGAAGGACACATTGCAGCGAATGCGCGGCTGTGCTTGCTTGAGGCACATCGATACCCGGAGTGGTTGATGCCGCACATCATGCCTCGATTGGTCGGCCTTGGCCTCGCCCTGTTATTTGCCGCCCCTGCCCTCGCGCAGGGCTGGGTGGAGCCTGCCGCGCCGCAATTCCGCCAGGCCGGCATTGTCGCCGCGCGCATCCAGAATGATGATGCGAACTCCACTGCGGCCATGATCCGCTGCGTTGAAGGCGACGTGCATCTCATTATCGCCGGCACGGGCGGCGATCCGCCCTCGGGCTCCGGCACAATCAGCGCTGGCAATGTACGGGTGCGCACGCAGTTCACGCCAGATAGCGAGCTTGAGCGCCTCATCGGCGTGCCGGCCAGCCGCGCCATGGTGCCGGGCGATCTTCTGAGAGAAATGGCAAAGGCGCGCAGCCTCTCCATCACCACCACCTATCGCTTCGGCAATGGGCAGGTTTCAAGCCAGACGCGCAACACATCGCTATCCGGCTTCTCGCGCCTGATGCCGGTGATGCGGCAGGAATGTCTTGGCCAAGGCATGGGGGATAGCAGGCAAGCCGCGCGCGCTACCCCGCCGCCCAAGCAGCGTGAGGACGATGGCTTTGATATACAACGCTCCGCTCCGCCCGAGACCGAGCCGCCGCGCACGGCATCGCCACTTCCCGCTGCGGCGCAGAACGCGCTCAATGAATACGCCAAAACCTGCAAGGACATGGGCGGCCAGCCCGGAGGATTTGCCGGCAAGGGCGTATACATCGCCGATCTCAACGGCGATGGCGCGCTCGATTATGTCTATTATCTGGGCGGTTATTCCTGCCCCGGCGGCCCGGCAGGCGCGGGATTTTGCGGCGCGTCTGGCGGCTGCTCGCTTGATGTCATCATGTCATCGCCGCAGGGCCACCGCGCTGTTGAGGGCTGGATCGGCATTCATGATGTCGCGATAAGCCGAGCCGGTAATCAGGAAATCCTTGAGCTCACCAACAATGACCGGGGCAATCTCGTCAAAACGCGACATCGCTGGAATGGCCGCAGCTTTGTGAGGATGTGAGCGCCACTCCTCGCCTTTTATTCCTCGCCCCATTGCCAGCTTTGCGAGGCACGGGATGCTGCTTTCCCCGGCACAGCTGGCTTTGGTGGAGCCCCGCGCGGATCAAGCATTGCGCGCATGCCGGCCAGATACGGCGCTGGCAGTTCCCAGCTTGTCGCCGCCGCGATCACATCCTCCAGATAGCCGGGGCGCGGGCGGCCAGGCTCGGATGAGACCGCCACATAGATCAGCGCCTTCTTTGAAAGCTTCTCAAGCACCACCGGCTGCACCAGCTTGACGTAAAGCCCCCGGTCCAGTTCCTCGAACTTGTCGAGTGCGCGGATGTGCGCGAGCGTCAACTCCCACAACACGCCGAACACCTGGCCGCGTGGATCACGCCGCACCGAGGCATAGCCCTCGCGCATGATGAAAAACCGATGCCGCTTGAGGCTGGCGACGCCCAGCGCCACCGCGCCGGGGCAGCGCAGCGCCATGCCCTCGCGGTCCATATTGGCACCATAGGCAAAATAGAGCGGCATGATGGCCCGGAATTTTGAGGAGAAATAGACAGCCTTGGCTGGGGGACTAGGATTCGAACCTAGACAACCAGAGTCAGAGTCTGGGGTCCTACCGTTAGACGATCCCCCACCGGCTCAAGGCTTTCCGCGCCGGCCATGGCCGAAGCGAGGCTGCGGGATACAGAACCCGCGCAAGAAATTCAAGGCATAGTTGTGCCTTCATTCTCGCGCCTCACCCGCGCCGGCTCAGTGTGCGCGAGATCGCATCAGCCCAGCCAGCAAGTTTGCGGGCGCGTGTCTTGGCATCCATGACAGGTGTGAAGCGCCGCTCCAGCCGCCACATCGAGGCGAAGCGATCCGGCTCGGGGTAAAGCCCGATGGCGAGCCCGGCGAGATAGGCTGCGCCCAGCGCTGTGGTCTCCATCACGATGGGGCGGTCGACAGGCGCGGCGAGAATGTCGGCGAGGCGCTGCATGGTCCAGTCAGAGGCGATCATGC
>JBOFIL010000353.1:0-1770 GCA_051650165.1 Allobosea sp. | reverse complement strand
CTTGAAAAAATGCCTGATCTGGCTGGCTTTCCTGCTTTTCCTGATACCCGCAACGGCATCGGAAAACAGCGTGACGCTGGGCGGCGAGGAGATTCGCAAGGCCTTCGAGGGCAACACGGTGAGCGGGCGCTACACCAATGGCGGCTTTTTCACCGAATATCATCAAGACGACGGCAAATCATTGGGGCATAATGGTTATTCTGCCAATGTGGATGCCTGCTGGGCCATCCTTACGGACAGCATCTGCTATTATTACGGCCCGCTGGAAAAGCGCACCACCCATTGCTTCACGGTGACGCGCAATGACCGGCTCTATGTGCTGCGCGTGCTTGGCTCCAGCCGTATCAACGCTGTCGTGACGATAGAGCCCGGCAATCCGCGCAAGCATGATGAGAATGGCCAGCCCTGGGTCTGCGATGGGCTGGTCTCGCAAGCACCCGCGATCAGCCGCCGCGCGCTTGCAAAGCGTTGAGCAGCGTGATTGCCAATGCCCTTAATGCCTGTATAGTTCATATATAAACTATCCGCCTTGAAGCCCGCAAAGGGCAGGCCGAATTCGGGAAATGCGCCATGTCTGAAACACCTCCCTCTGCTGCAACATATTCCGCAGCGAACGGCGTCGCTACCATCACGCTGAACCGCCCCGAGAAGCTCAACGCCTTCAATGCGGCGATGTTTGCCGGCATCCGCGAAGGGCTCGACAAGGCAGAGAGCGATGAGAGCGTGCGCGTGGTGGTCTTCACGGGCGCAGGGCGGGCGTTTTCATCGGGGCAGGATCTGACCGAGAAATTGCCGATCGGCGCAGATGGCAAGCTCGACCTCGGCCCGCCACTGGCGCGCGATTACAATCCGCTGGCGCTGCGCCTGATCGATTATCCCAAAATTACTGTTGCGGCGCTGAACGGCCCGGCGGTGGGTGCGGCAGCCAATCTCGCGCTGTCCTGCGACATCGCGGTGGCGACCCGCTCGGCCTATATCCAGCAGGCCTTTGCCCGCATTGGCCTTGCGCCCGATGCTGGCGGCACATGGCTCTTGCCGCGCATTGTCGGCATGAAGCGCGCGCTGGCGCTGGCCCTCACCGGAGATCGCCTGACTGTCGAGGAGGCGCAAAACATGGGCCTGATTTACCGCGTGTTCGATGATGCGACCTTCGCAGCCGATTTGGCCGGCTTTGTCGGCCAGTTCTCGGCTGGCCCGGCAGTGGCTTACCATGTCATCAAGCAGGCCTTCGCCAAATCGCTCGATAGCGATTTCGCCACGCAGCTGCAGCTTGAATCGGACCTCCAGCAGAAGCTCGGCAAGACCGATGATTTCATGGAGGCCGTGATGGCCTTCGCGATGAAGCGCACACCGAGCTTTAAGGGGAAGTGAGGGAAAATGAGGGAAGGGGCCGGCTTAGCAAAGCCCGCCCCCTCCTCAGATTGGCCCGTTTCACACCCGCGAGATTGACGCGCCGCCATCGACAAGCATGGCCGTTCCGGTCTGGAATGACGAGGCATCCGAGGCAAGATACAGCACAGATTTGGCAAGTTCTTCCGGCGTAGAGACGCGCTTGAGCGCATGCAGCCCGGCAATGAACGCCTGCGACTCCGCTGTGCCGTTCATCTCGCGATACATCGGTGTGTCAACAGCGCCGGGCAGGATCGCATTTGCCCGAATGCCCGCTGGCCCGTATTCCGTGGCAAGTGTCTGCACCAGCCCGATGAGCCCGGCCTTGCTGGCCGCATAGCCTGCGACACCGGGAAAAGAGGCCGTGTGGCCGACAAAGGT